>JBGSYE010000208.1:0-4308 GCA_041751075.1 Chthoniobacteraceae bacterium | reverse complement strand
AACGCCCGGCCCTGCAGCCACTCCCGCCGCCGGCCTCGCTCGCCGCGATTCACTCGCCGATCGCCGATTCCCTCCACGCTCCGGCCAACTCGGGGGCGCAGGATCTCGCGATCGTCCATGCGCTGCTCGATCACTACCGCGAAGCCTTCGGCAGCTTTCCCACCGGTGAAGACAACGCCACCATCGTCAACGCGCTCACCGGCAATAATCCGCGCCGCCTCGCGTTCCTCGACCGCGCCCATCCCGCGATCAACGCTCGTGGCGAACTGACCGACCGCTGGCAAACGCCGATCTTCTTCCACCTGGCATCCCGCGACGCCCTCGAACTCCGGTCCGCCGGCCCCGACCGCGAGATGTATTCCGGCGACGACGTGCGGCACGCCTCGCCGAGCCTGCGCGCGACCGAGCCCTGAACCCGCATCGATCACGAAGCGCGGAATGAATGCCCCGACTTTAGAGCGGTTTCGGTTGAAGGGCCGCCGCTGGTCGAGGAGCCGGGGCGCCCGCGCGGAACTGCGCTCCAGATGACAGTTTTTCGTTCGGCCGCTCCGCGGCGATTACCCGCCCAGGCGGGCAACCAGCGAACCGCGCTTTCACAAGTGATGACGACGGGCAGTCTAACCCGCAAAAATCACGGAGCGCGCAAAGTATTCCGCGACTTTAGTCGGCCAAACCTCTCCGCGTTCTGAGCGCGTCACGGTGGGCGGGCGATTCGCCGACTAAAGTCGCGGATTAAATCGAGCGGGAACCGCGCAGGGACCGTCACGCTCTTACCCAGAGCTATGATCGGTGCGGGCTAATACCCAGTGCGACCGGACTGCCGTGCGTTCCGGCCGCCTGCCAGCCCTGACGCAGCGCTCCTCCGCCACGCGGCGGAAATCACCCGCGGTTCACCGGATCGTGAAGGTGGCGCAGTAGAGGCCGGAGGCGACTTGCTCCTCGCGCTCCACCGTCGCGCCGAGCAGGCGCTGGAAGAGGTCGGTCTCGAGCCTCGCGACGAGCGGGTAGGCGCGGAGCAGATCGAGGATCGGCGAGTGATGCTCGATGATGCGCAGCGTGCCGCTTTCGTCCGGCGCGAACTCGCTCATGCAGCCGTCGTGGTCGCGGAGTTTCGCGAGGTTTTTGGCGCGCTCGGTGAGATCGTCGCCGCGCAGTCGGGCGGCGTATTGCTCGGTCTGTTTTTGAAAGACGACGAGCAACAGCTTCTCCGCGGCGGCGGGACCGTAGAGACGTTGCGCGCCTTCCAGCAGCTGGATGGTCATCTGGTTGCTCTCGGTCGGGAAGAGATCGTGCGCGCGCGCCGTGAGGCGGTAGTAGAGCTGCGGACGGCCGATCTTTTGCGGCGTGCGCCAGGTGTCGAGCAGGCCGCGTTTTTGCAGGTCGAGGCACACGCCTTTGATGCCCATGTAGCTCATGTGCAATTTCTCCGCGAGATCACCCACGCACAGGCCTTGCGTGCGCTTCAGCTCGTTCATCACGCGCAGGCGCGCGCTGCGGCCGACTTGCTGGATGAGGCGCTGCTTCAGGGGCGGTTGAGAGTTGAGAGTTGATGGCCGGAATTCCCGGTCCCGGAAACGCGGGGCGATTCTGCCGCCATCCACGCTCAACCATCAACCATCAACCGGTCCAAAATGCCGCAGCGCTTCCACCACGCCATCACCGCAGAGGCCGCGCGCGACGTAGCCGCCGGCTTCGCGCACGACCCGCCGCACGGCTTCGACGCCATTGACCGGACAGGCGGGATATTTCGCGAACCGTCCATCGAGCATCGGGATGTCGTTGTAGTGATCACCGGCGGCGAAGATCTCATCGGGCGTGAGGCCGGTGAGGCGCGCGAGTTCGCCGAGCGCGGTGCCTTTGCTGTAAGCCTCGTGGCAAAAGCGCAGGTAGATGGTGTTGCGCATGAAGTTGAAGCCGGGCACGCGCACCCGTTCGCGTTCGAGAAATGCGCTGACGATGTCCATCTGCTCCTCGGTCTCGGTGACCATCCCGACGACGCGTTCGCCCTCGCGCTCGAAGTGCGCCCACGGGTGCCGGTCGAACTCCGCGTGAATGTCGGCGAGCAGCGGGCTGGCTTGCGAGAAGAGGACGTCGTGGTCGTCGAGGCAGCGGCGATTCCAGTCGCCGTAGTCCTGCCACTTGCCGCTCGGTCCGCGGTGGAAGACATCGCGTTCGGACGTGAGCACGTAGTCCGGCTCGACGGGAAACTGAAACTCCTGCAAGCCGTGCTCGATGTGCCCGAGCGAGCGGCCGGTGTTCACGGCCCAGAGCACGCCGCGCGCTTTCAATGCCTGGAGTGCCGCGAAGAGCGCGGGCGACACGGCGGGTGCCGCGCCGTGATGGACGAGCGTGCCGTCGAAGTCCGTGCTGAGGAGCTTAATCATGTGTTGATAGTTGAGAGTCGATTGATGAGAGATGACGCCTCCACTGCGCCGGAAGGGCGCAGACTCTCCACTCGCAGCCTGCAACTCTCAACCCCGATGAAATCCGCCTACGAACTCGCCATGGAGCGCCTGGAAAAGCAGTCGCCCACCGCCAAATTGAACGAAGCGCAGAAAGCCGAAATCGCCGAGATCGAGGCGAACGCGAAAGCGAAAGTCGCCGAGCAGGAGCTCTTTCTGCGCGACAAAATCGCCGAAGCCGCCGCGCAGGGAAAATACGAGGAAGCCGCGCAACTCGAGCAACAGCTCGCCCACGAAATCCGCCGCATCAACGAAGCCGCGGAGACGAAAAAGGAGAAGGTCCGTGGCGTGCAGTAGCGCCGGTGGATGGGGCGCTCCGCCGCGCCATGCCAAACTCCTCGCGCGCAGCGCCACTTTTCAAAGTTGGGCCTTCGGCGTTGGGGAGGCATGGCGCGGCGGAGCGACGCCATCCACCTTTCCCCGCCGAGCCCGGCCGCTTACCGCTCCGCCACTTCCATCCGCCCGCTGCGGAAATTCACTCGCCCGGATCGCCTGCGGTCGCTAGCGTCCCGCGCCATGCCCACGCTCGCCACGACTGTCGATGGACTGAAATTGCCGAACCCGTTTGTGATCGGTTCGGGGCCGCCGGGGACGAACCTGAATGTCATCACCAAAGCCTTCAAGGAAGGCTGGGGCGCGGTGATCGCGAAGACGGTGTCGCTGGATGCCAGCAAGGTGGTGAACGTGACGCCGCGCTACGCGAAGCTGCATTCCAGCGATGGGAAGGAAGTGATCGGCTGGGAGAACATCGAGCTGATCAGCGACCGGAAGTTTTCGATCTGGCTGGAGGAGTTTAAGAAGTGCAAAGACCAGTTCCCGGACGGTGTGCTAATCGCGTCGGTGATGGAGGAATTCAACCAGGATGCGTGGGTCGAAATCATCGAGCGTTGCGAGGCGGCAGGAGTCGATGCGTTCGAGCTGAATTTCTCCTGCCCGCACGGATTACCCGAGCGCAAGATGGGCGCGGCGATGGGCGAGAATCCGGAAATCCTGGAGGAAGTTTGCGGCTGGGTGATGGCCGCGGCGAAGAAGCCCGTATGGGCGAAAATGACGCCGAACGTCACGCACATCGAAGACCCGACCCGCGCCGCTTTCCGCGCCGGATGCCAGGGCGTGAGCGCGATCAATACGATCCGCAGCGTAATGGGCGTGAACCTCGAAACGCTGCGCCCGGAGCCGAGTGTCGAGGGTTACACGACGCCCGGCGGTTACTCGTCCAAGGCCGTGAAACCGATCGCGCTGCGGATGGTGATGGAGATCGCGCAAGTCATCCGAAAGGAGTTTCCGGGGCGTTCACTTTCCGCCATCGGCGGCGTGGAAACCGGCGGCGATGCGGCGCAATTCATCCTGCTCGGCGGCGACACGGTGCAGGTCTGCACGGGCGTGATGAAATTTGGCTACGAGCATGTGAAGCCGATGTGCGAGGAGCTGCTTGCCTTCATGGAAAAGCACCGCTTCGAGACGCTCGCGGACTTCAAAGGCAAGTCGCTCGAATACTTCACCACGCACGCCGATCTGGTCGTGCGTCAGGCCGCACGCAAGGCCCTGCAAAAAGCCGCCGCCGATACCAAGCGGATGATCGCCGCCGACGGCGAATGGAGCGGCGACGATTTCGTGAAGCAAAGCGACGCGCTGGCGCGGGGCTGACGGGCGCTGGATTCTCATCCTCATCCTCTTCCTCATAATCATCCTCAATTCAGCGCGAGGAAGAGGATGAGGATGAGTCAGACCACCGGCACCGTCGGCAGGCGGATCTCGATCGTCGTGCCGATGCCGGGCTTGCTGCGCAGCGCGATGGCGCCGCCGTGCGCTTCCACGACGCTGCGCGCGATGGCGAGGCCGAGGC
>JBGSYE010000207.1:0-2510 GCA_041751075.1 Chthoniobacteraceae bacterium | reverse complement strand
AGCAACTGACCGTGTGCGGATGCAGTCCAAGGTTCACCCACGTCTCCGCTTCGCGCTCGAAGTTCTCGATGTGCTGCTGGGTTTGAAAGAACTCCGGCCTTGGGGACTTAACGGCCAGGTCCATCGCCCAATCGCGGTGATAAACGCGATAGACCAACCCCATGCCGCCGCCCGTGAAGACCTGCTTCACCTCGTATTTTTCGAGAATCACGTCGCCGACCTGCCAGACGGCAGGCACTTCGTCGGGATCGGGGTAGTTCATAGCTGGCACTACGTTTCTGCCCGAAAATCGTCAACCGGGCGAGGAGAATGACCTGCCGGATCCCCGCCCATGTCGTCCTGCAATCTCTGGCGGCTTGCCACAGCCGCCCCGCGCTCTATCTTCACTCCATGAAATCTACCTTCACCGCGGTCATCAAAGAGAATTCGGGCTGGTGGCTCGGGTGGATCGAGGAAGTTCCGGGCGTCAACGCGCAGGAACGGACGAAAGATGCCCTGCTCTCCTCGCTGCGCGAGATCCTCGGCGAGGCGCTGGAGTTCAACCGTGCTGAAGCACGGCAGGCAGCGGAGGACGATTACACCGAGGAATTGGTGACGGTGTGAAGCGGCGGATTTTCATCCAGCATCTCCAGCAGCATGGGTGCATCCTGATCCGCGAAGGGGGAAATCATTCGTGGTGGGGCAACCCCGCGAAGAACAAGAGGTCGTCGGTGCCCCGGCACTCGGAAGTCCACGACCTGCTGGCACGGAAGATTTGCAAGGATCTCGACATTCCCAAGCCGACGAAGACCTAGCAAGGGATCGGGGTTGCCGAGGGCACTCGATTCGGACATGTTTCGTCGATGAGCACGCTTTCGGAGATCGAAAAAGCCGCTGATGCTTTGCCTGCCGCGGAGCAGGAAACGCTGCTGCGGCATTTGAGTCGGAAGGTGGCCCGCCGCGACGCGGCAGCGCCGGGTTGGCCGGTGCCGCCGCCGGATGTGCCGAGGGATGAATTGCGACGCATTCACGCGCTGATCGAGGAAGAGTTTTCGAGCGCGGACGCACAGGTCTGAGGATGCTTCTCGATACGAACGCCATCTCGGCGTGGGCCGAGCAGAATGCGGGTCTTCTCGGAGTGCTGCGCAACGACCGGCCATGGTATTTGCCGAGCATCGCGTTGGGCGAATACCGCTTTGGCGTGGTGAACTCGACACGCCGCGAGGCTCTGGAGCACTGGCTGGCGGAGGTGGAGGATGCGTGCGTGGTGCTCGCGCCGGATGCGGGAACTGCGCGCCGCTACGCGACGATCCGCAATGCGCTCCGGCGGGCGAATGCGTTGATTCCGTATCACGACATCTGGATTGCGGCACTCGCGGAACAGCACGGATTGGCGGTCGTGACCCGCGACGCGCACTTCGATTGCGTGCCAGATCTCCGCCGCATCGGCTGGTAGAACGATCACTTCGTTCAACGTGGGCTTGGTGAGGGTTTCACCAACGTAGCGATCCATTTCCCCGGGGCTGCTGTTCGCGAAGAGGGAGTTCAATGAGATGGGGATTTCAGGCTTCATACCCTGCACTACGTTTCTGCCCGAAAATCGTCAACCGGGCGAGGGGAATGACGTTGCGGAAGAATTGGCCGTCGGTAACGTGGTGTGGACATCTGACCGGACTCGCCATAACCTCGACGGCATGATCTCCGTCCAATCCACGGTCGAGTCCATCCATCTGCACATCCCGCGTGGCGAAGTGAGCGACGCACGTCTCGCCCAGCTTCTGCGCGGGCTGCGTCTGGAATCGGCAGTCGCCGGAAACAGCATGACCGACGCGGAGGCCGACGCCATCGCCGAGGAGATGAAGGCTGATTGGTGGGCACGTAATCGGCACCGGTTCATCCCGCCCGCCGCCTCCGAGGAGGCATGAGCCTGCGCCGCGTCATCGTGGACGCGAACATCGCTTTCCGCTCGCTCGCCAGCAGTCGGGGCGACCTTCGCCACCGGCTCGATCCGTCCGACGATTTCCGCTTTATCGCGCCGCGCTTTCTCTTCGTGGAGTTGTTCAAGCACAAGGACCGGCTCCTGCGCGCGATGGGCAAGCCCGAGGACGAACTGCTCGAAGCGCTCCACGCCCTCGTGGCCTCGCTCGATTTCACCGATGAAGCCGCCATTCCCATCGGCACATGGCTGGAGGCGAATCGGCTCTGCGCCCCAACCGATCCGAAAGACACTCCCTACGTGGCCCTCGCCCTCCACCACGACGCGGAACTTTGGAGTGAAGACGCCGTGCTCAAGACCGGCCTGCGCGCGAGAGGCTTCACCAGCTTCTACGAGCCATAACAAATCATCCTTCCCATCGCTCTGTCCGGGCCCGTCTTCCTAGAGTCGGCGTGATCGAATCCAGTCCGCCAGACTGCCGCCCTCGACAAACTCGGTGAAGATTCGCGGGATGCCGCCCAAGCGGCGGACGTAGTAGCAACTGACCGTGTGCGGATGCAGTCCAAGGTTCACCCACGTCTCCGCTTCGCGCTCG
>JBGSYE010000206.1:0-3728 GCA_041751075.1 Chthoniobacteraceae bacterium | reverse complement strand
CCTTCGCCGTTGATCGTCCCGGCGAAAACGGTGTCGCCCGGCTTCTTCTCGACCGGCATCGACTCGCCGGTGATGGGGGCTTGATTGATGGCCGATGCGCCGTTGGTGACTTCGCCATCGAGCGGCACGCGCGCGCCCGACTTGATGGCGATCACGTCGCCGATTTCCACCTGCTCGACCGGCAGTTCCTCGAAGGTGTCGCCGCGCTTGACGAGGGCCGTGGCGGGCGTGAGATCGAGCAGCGATTCGATCGCACGCCGCGCCCGCTGGACGCTGAATGCCTCCAGCAATTCCGAGAGCGCGAAGAGGAAGACGACGGCGGCGGCTTCCTCCCATTCGCCGATGAAAGCCGCGCCGATGACGGCGACGGTCATGAGCAGATTCATGTCGGGCGCGAACCGCCGCACTGCTCCGACGGCTTTCGGGAAAATGAACCAGCCGCCCGCGATGATCGCACCAACAACGAGCGCGACCGCCAGCCACTCCGGGCCAAACGCAGTCCATTGCGCCAGGACACCAAGCGCGGTGAGGGCGGCGGAAAGTGCGACCGAGATCCACCGCGACCGCTGTGCGGTGTTCGCGTCGTCGTTGTCGCGCGGTGCGTCCGCAGACTCCCCTTTCAAACCCGCCGCGCCGATGGCGTCGATCAAGGCCCGCTGCGTCACCCGCTCGTCGTGCGCGATGGTCACTTTCGCCGTCACCACATTGGCCCGCACCTCCCGCACACCGTCCATTGGCTGCAGCGCCTTTTCAATCAGCGCGACCTCCTCCGAGCAATCCATGCCCGCGACGCGGAGCACGGTCTCTCGCTTCGCGATGACCGCTTCGTTGCGTGCGTCCAGTTCGGGTTGGCCGTCGTCGCAGCAGCGCCCGCCGTTGCCACAGGACTTACCCATCATGGAAGGGCTTTTCGTTGCATGAGGAGGATGATCGCGTAACCGGCCGAGGTGGCGGCGATGGCGAGGAGCAGGCTCCACCAGAACGCCACGCCGTTGCGCAGCAGCATCGGGAAGAGCACGAAAAACAGCAGCGACGGCAGGACGAGCCAGAAGATGTTCATGCTCAAGCCGGCGATTCGCTCGACATCGCGGGTCTCAAAATAGAGCCACCCGATGGCCAGCAGGGAAAGGATCGGCAGCGACGCCACGAAGCCTCCCCACACGACGGAGCGTTTCGCGATTTCGGAGACGGCATAGACGATCCCAGCCGACAGGCAGAGCTTGAGAATTGTGTAGATCATAGTGAACGCTTTCGATGGCGGCGGTTTTCAACCGCCGTGGGCGCTTGCAAACTGCCCCTCCTCGTTTCTCTGCGTCCTTGCCGCCGTCCTAGTGCCCGCAGATGCAGGCGTATTCCGGGTATTTGCAGGTCGGGCACTTCTCGAGATTGAAGTTAAACTTCTCGTAAGTCGCCTTGCCGCTCGGGTCGGACTTGATGCTCACAGAGACGGGAAAGCCGTCGCCATCCGGCAGCGCGTTGCTGGAGACGAGCCTGCCGTCCTCTTCCGTAAACTCGAGCTTAGTCGGGTTGTTGCGGTCGCCGGCCAGAACAGCTATGACCTGGCCGCTCATCTTCGCGGGCTTGAGGTCATCGGTCAGCGCGGTGATCTCGACTTTGCGATCCTTGGTCACGAGGAACTCGAGGTTCGGATCGACGGCGGTAATGACGCGGCCGCCATTCGGGCCGGCGTCCTTTTTGTCGTGGTGGGGGCCTTTGTCCCCGGCGAAGGCTGGGACAGTGAGCGCGAGCGCGGTTAGGATTTTCAGTGCAGTGTATTTCATGGTTCTTTCGATTTCGGTTTTGGTTTTTGTTGATTCTTGGAACTCAGACGGAAGCCTTCGATTCGATTCGATCTCGAGCGCGCGCAGCGCCGGCTTTCTGCAGAAGCGGAAGAACAGCGCCGGCGTCACCGCCAAACCGAGCAGCGTTGAACTCCCCAATCCTCCGACAATCACGATAGCCACTGGATTCAATATTTCTTTTCCGGGTTCGTCAGCCGCGAACACGCCGCCGCGACGATCAATGCACGTAAAGCCAGTTGGGCGTTTTGCCGTCCGCGCCCAGCCCAGTGTCATACTGGAAACGCGCCGTCACCGGCTTCGCCCCGGCGTTCGCCTTGTATTGCAGGATGACCCACTGGCCGGACTTCGCGGTCGGCGCGACGAAGTATTTTCCGTCCTTCTTCTCGACGGGGAGCTTCTCAGGATTGTCGCGATCGCCGGTGGTGACGGTGAGTTCCTGATCGGCGAGCGGAACGGATTTCATTTTCCCATCGAGGATCTCAATCTGAAACTTGCCGTCCTTTTCGCTCACTTCTCCGAGCGTGCTGCCGTCTTTGCTCAGCTCGACGACGCGTCCGCCGTTCGGCCCGATTTTGATTTCGCCATGACCGAAGGCATAACCGGCGGTCAGGGCGAGGATGAGGGTGATGAGTTTGGTTTTCATGTGTGGTCTGTTTGTTTTTGGTTTTGTTGTTTTACTGCGCGGCTGGGGCATCCAGCCGGAGAGCTTTTTCCGCAGCGCGCCGGCCGAAGAGCCAGAAGACGGCGGGCGTGACGGCGAGGTCGAGCAGCGTGCTGCTGACGAGGCCGCCGACGATGACGACGGCGACGGGGTGAAGGATTTCTTTCCCGGGCTCGTTCGCGGCGAGCAGGAGCGGGACGAGGGCGATGCCGGCGGAAAGCGCGGTCATGAGCACGGGGACGAGCCGCTCCAGCGTGCCGCGCGTGACCATGGCGCGGGTGAACGTTTCGCCCTCGTGCCGCATGAGGTGCAGGTAATGCGAGAGCATCATGATGCAATTGCGGGTGGCGATGCCAGCGACGGCGATGAATCCGACGAGCGTGGCGATGGAGATGTTGTCGATCATCAGCCAGGTGAGCGCGAGGCCGCCCATGAGCGCGAGCGGGATGTTCAAGAGCACCTGCGCCGCGAGCGAGGCGCTGCGGAAGTAGCCGTAGAGCAGGAAGGCGATGATGAAAAAGACGAGCACCGAGAAGATGGCGATGCGGCGCGAGGCTTCCTGCTGGGCTTTGAACTCGCCCTCGTAGCTAATGTAATAGCCCTGCGGGAGCTGCACCTGTTCGGCGACTTCGCGTTGCAGGCGCGAGACGAGGGACTCGAGGTCGCGCTCGTCGGTGTTGGCGCCGATGACGATCCGGCGCTGGGTGTTCTCGCGGTTGATGACGTTCGGCCCGGTGCTTTCGCGCACGTCGGCGACGAGCCGCAGCGGGATGCGCTGGCCGGTGCCAGTCTCGACGAGAAGCTCGCCGATTTTTTCCGGCGCGTCGCGCCATTCGGGCGGGAGGCGAAGGAGGAGGTCCATCGTGCGCTGGCCCTCGCGCAATTCGGCGAGGACTTTGCCGCCGAGGAGTGTCGAGAGCTGCTCGTTCACTTCGCCGGGCTGGACTCCGTAGGCTTTGGTGCGGGCGCGGTTCACCTCGATTCGCAACTGCGGAATGGGCACCTGCTTTTCCAGATACACGTCGGTGAGGCCGGGAATGTTTTTGGCGATGCGCTCGATGTCCGCGCCTTTCGCCCGCAGCACGTCGAGATCGGGGCCGAAGATCTTCACGGCGATCTTCGACTGCACGCCGCTGAGCATGTGCGCGAGACGATGGGAGATGGGCTGGCCGACGTTCGTGAACGTGCCCGGAATGCCGCCCAACTTTTTGCGGATTTCGGCGAAGACTTCCTCGCGCGATCGGCCGCCCTGGTGGAACTCGACG
>JBGSYE010000205.1:0-3727 GCA_041751075.1 Chthoniobacteraceae bacterium | reverse complement strand
CCTGACCCTCGAAGACCTCGGCCGCACCAAGCGCGTGACCATCGACAAGGAGAACACGACCATCGTCGAAGGTTCCGGCGCCCAGAAGGACATCCAGGGCCGCGTGAATCAAATCCGCCGCCAGATCGAAGAGACCACCAGCGATTACGACCGCGAGAAGCTCCAGGAGCGCCTCGCCAAGCTCGCCGGCGGTGTCGCCGTCATCAATGTCGGTGCAGCCACCGAGACTGAGATGAAGGAAAAGAAGGCCCGCGTCGAAGACGCCCTGCACGCTACGCGCGCAGCCGTCGAAGAAGGCATCGTCCCCGGCGGCGGTGTCGCGCTCATCCGCGCGCAGAAGGCCCTCGACACCCTCAAGCTCGAAGGTGATGAAGCCGTGGGCGCCACCATCGTGCGTCGCGCGATCGAAGAACCGCTCCGCTGTCTCGCCGACAACGCGGGCCTCGAAGGGGCGCTCATCGTCAGCGAATGCAAGCGCCGCAAAGGCAACGAAGGTCTGAACATCGCCACCAATGAATGGGTGGACCTTGTGAAGGCCGGCGTCGTCGATCCGACCAAGGTCACCCGCAGCGCGTTGCAGAACGCCGCTTCGATCTCCGGTCTGCTCCTCACCACTGAGGCGTGCATCACCGAGATCCCCGAGAAGAAGGCTCCGGGCGGCGGCGGTGGCGACCACCATCCTCCGGGCGGCGGCATGGACTACTAAGTCGAGGCACTCGTCTCGAGTAATACTCACAGACCGCCGGGTTCCGAAAGGGGCCCGGCGGTTTTGTTTTCCGTCTATCCAACCCGGAGGAAGTGCGCGGCGATCCATTCAATCTTCCGGAGTCACGATCACCCGCAAGAAGAGCTTCCGGTTCGTTCCAAAAGACGCTGGAGAGGTGTTGCGGAAAGATGGCCGTATCGGACACCGCGGGGTCGCGGTCTCTGCCGGCGGCACGATTTTCGTCGCCGACAACGCCGCCGGCAGGCCCGTCGGGAGCCGGGGGTATGACACAAAGTTCGGTTGGCGCAGGTGGTGGTGGTGCGCTATTCTGCGCGCCCTTTTGGAAGCCATGAAGAGCAGCGAACTCATCTATCTCGACAACAACGCGACCACGCGCGTGGACCCAGCGGTCGTCGAGGAGATGCTGCCTTATCTCACGGAATTCTATGGCAATCCTTCGAGCGGCTACCGCTTCGGGAAGCGGGTGAATGAGGGGCTGGAGAAGGCGCGGGAGCGGGTGGCGGCGCTGCTCGGTTGCGAACCGAAGGAAATCGTCTTCACCAGTTGCGGCACGGAATCGACCAACGCGGCGATCAATTCCGCGCTGCAACTCGATCGCGACCGGCAGCACATCGTGACCACGCGCGTCGAGCACAGCGCCACGCTCAAGCACTGCGAGACACTGGCGAAGCGCGGCTGGGAAGTGACCTGGCTCGGCGTCGATGAGCGCGGCCAGATCGACCTCGATGAACTCGAAAAGGCCATCCGCCCGGACACCGCGATCGTCTCGGTGATGTGGGCGAACAATGAGACCGGCGTCATTTTCCCGACCCATGAAATCGCTGAGATCGTGCGTGCGAAGCGGGCGCTCTTTCACACCGATGCCGTCCAGGCCGTCGGCAAGATCCCGCTGGATCTCGCCGAGTCGAAAATCAACTTCCTCTCCCTCTCCGGCCACAAGCTGCACTGTCCGAAAGGCGTCGGGGTGCTCTACGTGAACCGCCGCACGAAATTCGCGCCGTATCTGATCGGCGGTGGACAGGAGCACGGGAAACGCGCCGGCACCGAGAACGTGGCTTCCATCGTGGGTCTCGGAAAGGCGTGTGAGGTGGCGGCGCAATTCATGGGGCACGAGGCGACGGAAGTGCGTGCGCTCCGGGACGTATTCGAGACGGGCATCCTCGGGTCCATCGAAGGCGCGAAGGTGAATGGCGACCGCGAACACCGCCTGCCGAATACGACGAATCTTTCCTTTGAAGGCGTCGATTCCGAAGGCGCGCTGATGTTGCTGGATCAGCAAGGCATCTGTTGCTCGAGCGGCTCGGCCTGCACTACGGGCGCGGTGCATGCCTCGCATGTGCTGAAGGCGATGGGCTTCAGCGACGACCGGGCGCGGGCGAGCCTGCGTTTCTCTTTCAGCCGCTTCAATACGCGGACGGAACTCGGCAGGGCGCTGGAGATCGTGCCTCAGGCGATCGGCAAGTTGCGGCGCGTGGCAGCGGCAGCATAGGCGCTTCCGCTCCCCGACGAAAAAGCCCCGGCTTCTTGCGAAGCCGGGGCTCTTGAACGTTTGCGGATCGAACCGTGCGATTACGGCTGCTTTGGCACTTCCGGAGCGGGAACGGGAGCACCTGCATCTCTCACGGCGTCCGCTTTTTTCTCGAGCGACTTGGCGGCGTCTTCCGCGGCTCTGCGTGCGGCGTCAGCGGCTGCATCGGCTTCCTTCTTGACCGTGTCGGCGGTATCACCCACCGCCTTCTTCGCATCACTTGCGTTGTCCTTCATCGCTTTGGCTTTGGCAGCCGCAGCGTCTTCGATCGCGTCGGCCCGATTCTCGCCGGCTTTCTCGACGGCATCCGCTTTATCTTCCATCCGGTCGGCTTGGTTCTCTGCGGCCTTTTCGGAGGGAGATTTTTCGCAGGCGGTAAATAGCCCAAGAGCGGCCGCAGCGGTGATGACAAACAGGGGACTGGTTTTCATAGTAGTGTGTTGGTTGGTTGATGGTTGAGGTGGATTGGAGCGACCGTCGAGCGGTCGCAGGTCTGTAACTTTGGTCTGCTTCCTACCCTTTGGCCAGCACCTTCTCGATCAGCGAGTTCACTCGGGCCAGCATGGCGCGCGGCTCTTCGAGGAGGCCGGCGGCCATGAGTGCGCCATCGAAAAGCTGCTCGGTCACCAGCCCGGCGAGCGCGGCGTCGCTGCGGCGGGTCTTGTCGAGTTGGGCGAGCATGGCGTGGTCGGGATTGATCTCGAGGTCGGGCTTCGCCTCCGGCGGCTGGTCTTCTTCGCGGCCCATCATCTTCATCATGCGCCGCATCCCGGTGGTGAGCTGCGCGTCGCTCTCGACGACCACGACCGGACTGCCCACGAGGCGCTTGGAGACCCGCACTTCGCCCACGCGATCACCGAGGGTTTCCTTCATGAAATTCGCGAGCAGTCGCGCGTCGTCGGCGCTCAGTTCCGTCGATTCTTTTTCGAGCTTCAGGTCCGCTTTCTCCGCGGCGACGAGGCGCTTGCCGTCGAAAGTGCGGAGATGCTCAAGCACGAATTCATCCTGAGGGTGCGCGAGGAAAAGCACCTCGAACTTCTTCTCCCGGAAGACCTCGTAGTAGGCGCTGGCCGTCGCCGCCTCGCGATCCGGCGCTGCGAGATAGTAGATCTCCGTCTGCTCCGCCGGCATCCGCGTCAGGTAGTCGGCCAGCCCCGTGGTCTGGCCTGCCTCGGTGTGCGAGGACTCATAGCGGAGCAAGCGACCCAGCGCCTCGCGGTGCGTGTAGTCCGAGGCGATGCCCTCCTTCAGGCAATGCCCGTGCTCCTTGAAAAAGCGGTCGTACTTCTCCGGGTCGGCCTTGGCCTCCTCTTCGAGCCACTTGATCACCCGCTTGGTCAGCACGTCGTTCAGCTTCCGCAGCAGCGCGCTGTCCTGCATCGTCTCGCGGGAGATATTCAGCGGCAGATCCTCGCTATCCACCACGCCGCGCAGGAAGCGCAGCCACTCGGGAAAGAGCCCCTTCGCCTTCG
>JBGSYE010000204.1:0-6234 GCA_041751075.1 Chthoniobacteraceae bacterium | reverse complement strand
TTCCTCCTCGCGCCGCGTGAGGTGGGCTCGATGTGCGGCGAGCGGCTGATCCGTCCCGAGCACTTTCACATCCCGGCGCATGCCGCCGTCTTCGCGGAGTTGCACGAGATGTGGGACAAGAACATCCCGATCGACTTCATCACGCTTTGCCAGCGGCTCCGGGATCGAGGGCAGCTCGATGGGATCGGCGGCGCGCCGTTCATCACGCATCTCTTCACCTTTCTGCCGACGGCGGCGAATGCCTCGCACTACCTCGACACGGTGCAGGAGAAGCACACGCTGCGCGCGATTATCCGCGTCTGCACCGAGCACGCGGCGCGATCCTACGATCCGCAGCAGGATGTCTCGACGCTGCTCGACGACGTGGAGAAGGAGATCTTCGAGATCACCAAGGATCGCTACCGCGAAAAGGCGGCGGACATGCGCGATCAGGTGATGGAGGCGATCCATTCGATCGAGGCGCTGTATGCGAATCGCGGGCAGCCCGCGGAGTTTTCCACCGGCTTTGCGAAGTTCGACGAGATGACGCAGGGCCTGCATCGCGGGGAAATGGTGGTGATCGCGGCGCGGCCTTCGATGGGCAAGACGGCCTTTGCGATGAACGTCGCGGAGCATCTCGCGGTGGATAAGAAGAAGCCGGTCGCGGTCTTTTCTCTCGAAATGCCGACGCAGCAGCTCGTGCAACGTCTGCTCTGCTCCCGCGCGCGGGTGAATCTGAAAAAGGTGCGCGACGGCTTTCTGAGCGAGCGCGATTTTCCAGCGCTCATGGCGGCGGCGGGCAAGCTCGCGGAGAGCAAGATGTTCATCGATGACACGCCGGGGCTGAGCATCCTCGAACTGCGCGCGAAGGGCCGGCGGCTCAAGAGCCAGCACGACATCGAGGCGATCTTCATCGACTACCTGCAGCTCCTCCGCTCCACGTCGCGCCGCGCGCAGGACAATCGGCAGCTCGAGATCGCGGAGATTTCCAGCGGGCTGAAGGCGCTGGCCAAGGAGCTGAACATCCCGATCGTCGTCCTCGCGCAGCTGAATCGTAATCCCGAGCAGCGCAGCGGCGACGCAAAGGGCCGCCCGCGCCTGAGCGACCTCCGCGAATCCGGCAGCATCGAACAGGACGCCGATCTCGTCGGTCTGCTCGTGCGCGAGGAGTACTACGCCGATAACGACGACGAGAAACAAGCCGCGGAGGGTAAGGCTACGCTCATCATCGCCAAGCAGCGCAACGGCCCGATCGGCGACGTGCCGCTCACTTTCCTGAAGGAGTACACGCGCTTCGAGACGGCGGCGTACGAGGTGGAGTCTGGCGAGTAGGAGACGGCGGCCCCGGGCGCCACGCGCAGAGTAGCGAGCAGGCTGGAAGCCGTGCTCGCTCTACGCCACATTCCGCGCCCATGCCCGACATCGTCCTCGCCACGCTGAACGCGCGCTACATCCATTGCGCGTTTGGGCTGCGCTATCTCCTGGCGAATCTCGGCGAACTCCAGAGCCGCGCGACGCTCGCGGAGTTCGACATCAATCAACGTCCGATCGAGATCGTCGAGTCAGTGCTCAGTCTCGAGCCCCGCATCGTCGGCTTCGGCGTGTACATTTGGAATGCGGCGCAGACCTCGGAAGTCGTGGCGCTGGTGAAGCGGCTTCGGCCCGGCACGATCGTCATCCTCGGAGGCCCGGAGGTGAGCTACGAGACCGATGCGCAGGAGATCGTGCGCCTCGCCGATCACACCATTACCGGCGAGGCCGATCTGAAGTTCGCCGAAGCCTGCACCTCGCTCCTGGCGGGCGGGACGCTGCCGAAGATCATCCCCGCCGAAGTGCCCACGCTCGACCGTCTCGCGCTCCCCTACGCGCTCTACACCGACGAAGATCTCCGCCACCGCGTGCTCTACGTCGAAGCTTCGCGCGGATGTCCTTTCACCTGCGAGTTCTGTCTCTCGTCGCTCGACATCCCGGTACGCTCCTTCGCCCTCGAACCTTTCCTAGCCGCACTTGACCGCCTGCTCGCGCGCGGCGCGCGGCAGTTCAAATTCGTCGATCGCACCTTCAATCTGCATCTGCCGACCAGCACCTCGATCCTCCAGTTCTTCCTCGATCGCTGGCGCGACGGGCTCTTCCTCCACTTTGAGATGATCCCGGATCGCCTGCCGGACGCCTTGCGCGGCATCATCGCAAGGTTTCCGCCCGGCGCGTTGCAATTCGAGGTCGGCATCCAGACCTTCGACGAAGCCACCTCACGCAACATCAGCCGTCGGCAAAACGTCGCGAAGCTCGAGGACAACTTCCGCTACCTGCGCGAACACACCGGCGTCCACATCCACGCGGATCTCATCGTCGGCCTGCCAGGCGAGGATCTCGAGAGCTTCGGCCGCGGCTTCGACCGGCTCGTCGCGCTGCGTCCGCAGGAGATCCAGGTCGGCATCCTCAAGCGCCTGCGCGGCACGCCGATCGTGCGTCACGATGCACAGTGGGGGATGCTCTACAGCCCGCACCCGCCCTACGAGATCCTGCAGACTCGGGTCATGGACTTCGCGACCATCCAGCGCATGCGGCGCTTCGCGCGCTATTGGGATCTCGTGGCGAATAGCGGCAACTTCCTCGCGACCACGCCGCTCCTGTGGGGCGGCGAGTCACCGTTTCAGTCATTCCTGCGTTTTAGCGACTGGCTCGCCAGCACACTCGGCCAGCGACATGGCATCGCCCTTGCAACTCTCGCAGAAAGCCTCTTCACGTTTCTCACTGGCGTCCAGGGATTGGCTGCCGATCACGTGACGGCGGCGTTGACGGCGGACTGGCAGCGCGGAGGTCGTGGAGGGCGGTTGCCCTTTCTCGAACCGACGTTCCAGCACTCCACCGCTCCCGCTGCGTCTATCCCAAAGCGACAGAGCCGCCATCTTCCCACCACATCCGCAAAAACATAAGTGCAGTGGCCGCACCCTCTCGGACCTTCCTGGCACTTTCCGACGGGTGACTTGGAACCGGCTAATGGACAGTGGTCCAATAGATCAGGAAGCCAATCGCGAGTGCGATCGAGACCGCGCCACAGATCAGGGTCACATCGCGCTTCGTGAACTTGGTAAGTCTGTGCGCGAGGCCGAAACAATGACGGCACTGACGGTCGGTCACCGCCAGCGCATAGCCGCATTTCGGACAGCCTTCCAAAGACATTTGTCGATCCAGTGCAGAGCGCGAGCGGATCAGCGGCAGCGGAGCTCGCCCTCGCGCCGAATCAGGAGCCGCGGCGCGCTGGCTGCGCCTTCGGCTTTTCCTTCTTGGGCTTCTTCGTTTCCTTCTTGTGACTGTTGTTTCCTTTGGCCATGGCAGGGTTTCGACTTCGACTTTCTACGTGAGCGTGATTTTAAGCAGCCTGGCGGTCCGGAGCGATGTCCCCCGTTCGTGGCGGCCTCGGCCCGATAGGCTCGGCGACGAATCCGACCGTCTGCTCGTAGGTCACCTTGCCTTCGATGATCTCCATCAGAGCGATATCGGCGAGGCCGGTCCGCAGGTTCACCTCAACGAGCGGGCGATGCCCATTCATGAGCTGACGGACGCGCCGGGAGATCACATTCACGAGGAATTGGGTGGAAGGGATGATCTTGGAGGCTTGGTCGATGAGATGAGATTGCATGGGAAAGGTAAGCGCTGCCCAGTTCGGCAGTCCGTCGGCGTCGGTGAACACTCCGAATGAGACTTTCCAAGTGTATCCGCCAAAACGTGAATGCATCCTCGTTCAAGGCCCGGAAATAGCGAAACATCGTTTTGCGTTTCTTTCGGGGGGGCATCCCAGCGCGGCAGTCGCCCCGTCAGAAATCGAACCGGTCGATATTCTCCTTCGTGAAGACGAAGGGCTTGCCGAGGACGATGTCGCTGCCGTCGATCTGGATCTCCCCGAGCTTGCCGGCCTTGAAGGACTTCGCGCCGGCCTTGAGCTCGCCTTTGGCTGCGGCGACGGCGGCCTGGATGGTGAGGTAACCGAGATCTTCCACCTTCCAGAGGATCACCGCCTGGGTGACGCCATCCTTCACATACTGGCGATTCTCGCTCGGCAGCCCGAGCCCGAGCACTTTCACCGATCCCGTCTTGCCGGCCTGCTTCACCGCCTCCGCCGCGCCCGGCACCGCCGGCGAGCAGATGGCCATCAGGCATTTCAGCTCCGGATATGCGCTCATGAGATTCGCCGCCTCCTGCTGAGCCTTGTCCTTCTGGTCGTCGCAAGGCTTCGTATCCACGAGCTTCATCCTCGGATACTTCGCCGCGAGCCGCGCCTCGATGTGTTTGCGCCATTCGCCCATGTTTGCCGCCGTGAGCGTCGCGGTGATGATGGCAAAGTCTCCCTCCTCGCCGCAGAGCTGCGCCGCCGTGTCCATGAGCGTCTCGCCGATTCCCTGCGCCGTCGCTTGATTCACAAAGAAGCTGCGCGCGTCGGGCTGCGCGTCGCTGTCGTAAGTGACGACCGTGATCCCTTTCGCCTGCGCCTTCTTCAGCGCCGAACTGAGCCCGTCGCGATTCTCCGCCGCTGCCGCGATCGCATCCACGCCGAGCGTGATCCAATTCTCGACGATCTCATTCTGCTTCGCCGCGTCTGTATTCGTCGGCCCGTCGAAGAGCAGCTCCACTCCCAGCTCCGCCGCCGCTGCCCGCGCGCCTTTCTCGCAGGTCACAAAGTATTGGTTGCCCTTGCTCTTCGGCAGCAGCGCGATCGTAAGCTTGTCGCCGGCCTCATTTGGTTTGTGGCAACCAGCGAGCAGGACGAGGCCGAGGCAGAGAAGGAATGTGAAAGAGATTTTCATCGTGGGTCCGCGAAAAATGCCCGCTCCCGACAGGGAAGAGCAAGCGCGCATCCAGCAGCCACTGCTCACTACAAGAGCGATGACGCCAAGGCTCTGCAAGTCGGGCTTGGAGGCCGCTGTGAAACGGGAAAGCAGGTTATGAATTTCCGTGGGGCAGCGTGGGCGGGGAGGCTCGGGTCACTCCGGCTGCGCCACCAGGCTGAGCACTGCCTTCTGCGCGTGCAGGCGATTCTCGGCCTGGTCGAAGATGGTCTGCGCGTGCTGCTCAAAGGTCTCTTCGGCGATCTCCTTGCCGCGATACGCCGGCAGGCAATGCATCACCAGCGCGCCGGGCTTGGCCTTCGCCACGAGCGCTGCATTGATCTGGTAGCCGCCGAGCTGCGCGATGCGGAATTCCGCTTCCTCCTCCTTGCCCATGCTCACCCACACATCGGTGTAGAGCACGTCGGCGCCAGTTGCCGCGGCGTCCACTTCGGTGGTGACGGTCACATGCTTGCCGAGTCGCGCGAGGAGCTCGGCATCCGGCTGATATGCGGCCGGCGCGGCGATCCGCAGATCGAAGCCGAGCTTCGAGGCGGCCCAGGCGAGCGAGATCGGCACATTGCACGCGCCGTCGCCGATGAAAGTGACGACCTTGCCGGCGATCGCGCCGAGCTTTTCCCGCATCGTCTGCAAGTCCGCGAGGATCTGGCAGGGATGCTCGGCGTCGGTGAGCGCATTGATCGTCGGGATGCCGCTGAACTTTGCAAAGTCCTCGACGTCCTGCTGCGCAAAGGTGCGGATGATCGCGCCGTGCAGCATCCGGCCCATGACGCGCGCGGTGTCCTTGATCGGTTCGCCGCGGCCGAGCTGGATATCCACGGCGGAGAGAAACATCACGTCGCCGCCGAGTTCGCGCACCCCGACCTCAAAGCTCACGCGGGTGCGCGTCGAGGATTTGCAGAAGATCAGCGCCCAGCATTGGTGGCGGAGGGGGTGCGCGGTATGCCGGCCACGCGTCGCCTTCATCTCGGCGGCGAGCTCGAGGATGCGCAGGATTTCTGCGGCGCTGAGGGATTCGAGGGAGAGGAGGTGCTTCATACGGATAGAGAACGTCGAACATCGAACATCGAACGCCGAACATCGAAGCCACACCGCAAGCGCGCTCGTAGCACTTCGTTGTTCGGCGTTCGATGTTCGATGTTCGATGTTCTCATGATCAGGCCATTCGCTTCAGCACCCCGCGCAGAATCTCGACCGCTTCTTCGATCTCCTCCCGCTTCACATTCAGTGGCGGCAGCCAGCGCACGGCGTGCGTGCCGCTCGGGACGCTGAGCAGCCCGGCTGCGTGCAGCGCATCGACGACGATGAGGCTCGGCGCGCGTCCGGCAGGCGAGGGGACTTGCGTGGCAAAGTCGGCCACGAGTTCAAAGGCGATCATCAGCCCGAGGCCGCGCACGTCGGCGATGAG
>JBGSYE010000203.1:0-17398 GCA_041751075.1 Chthoniobacteraceae bacterium | reverse complement strand
TACCCGGAGGCGTGGCCTTGGGTGAAGACGCCGAATCTCGACCGGCTCGCGGCGGGTGGCGTGCGCTTCCACGCGGCGTATCTCGGGGCTTGGTGCATGCCGTCGCGCGCCACTTTGCTCACGGGGCGGCATCCGCATGGGGTCGAGTCGATGCGCATGGAGGGGAAGTATCCCGCCAGCGCTTATGACCCGCAGCAGTGCCCATTTTTCCCTGCGGTCTTCCGGCAGCAGGGTTATCACACCGCGCAGATCGGGAAGTGGCACACCGGCGTGGACTCGGGGTGGGGACGCGATTGGGATCGGCAGATGGTGTGGAATCGCCCGCTGCATCCGGAGAATGCCGGCGCCTACTACGAACGGCAGGTGATGGAGATCGACGGCGTCGAGCAGTGGGTCGATGGGTACCCGGCGGACAATTACACGAAGTGGGCCTGCGACTACATCCGCGGCGAGAAGCGCGACGCGTCCAAGCCCTGGTATCTGTGGCTGTGCTACGGGAGCATTCACGGGCCCTCGAAGCCGGCGGAGCGGCATCGCGGCGCGTATCGAGACGCGGTGGTGCCAGTGCCGGCGGACATCTTCCCACCGCGACCAGGCAAGCCCGCGTATCTCGATAAAACTCAGGCCTGGGTGCGCGACGCCAACGGCGATCCTGTCGCGGGAAAGAGCGGCGAGACCTTCGGTGACGAGAGTGCGAAAAAGAGAACCGCCTATGACGCATGGGTGCGCCAGATGAATGAGTGCGTGCCCGCGGTCGATGAAGGCGTGGGCAAGCTCCTCGAGACGCTGCGCGAGACGGGCCAGCTCGAAAATACCCTCATCGTGTATTCGGCGGATCAGGGCTTCGGCATGGGCGAGCACGGCTTCCGCACCAAGCTCGCGCCTTACGACGCCACGTATCGGTCGCCGCTCATCGTCTCGATGCCGGAGCGGGTGGCGGGCGGAAAGGCGTGCGCGGTGCCGGTGAACGGCGCCGATCTCGTCGTGACGTTCTGCGGATTCGCCGGGGTGAAGGTGCCGTGGAAAATGCACGGGCGCGACTTGAGCCCGCTGCTCCGCGAGCCCGCGGCGCTGTGGCCGCACGCGTGTCTGTATGAATTCAGCGGCGATCGCTACGGCGCGGATGTCGCGCGGACTGTGCGCGAGAAGCCTGCGGAGGCCACGTATCACGACGTGCCCTGGTATGTCGCCCTGGTGCGGGACGGGTGGAAGTACATCCGCTATCTCGAGCCTGGCGTCGGAGAGGAGCTATACGACCTGCGCGGCGATCCGGAGGAGTTGGTGAACGTCGTGGCCGCGGGTGAACATGGAGCGCGGCTCGCGGACTTGCGCGAGGCGATGCGGGCGGAACTGCGCCGCACCGAGGCGGGTTTCGACGCGGCGCCCCGCTGAAGTGCCTGCACTCCGCCGAATGCGCCTTGCCAGAGTCTGGCTTCTGAATTCGCTGCTCGTGATTCTCATCGCGGGATGTGCGATTCCGCAGCCGTGGCGGAGACGGAGTCCGAAATCCTCTGCCGATGCGGAGGCCGTGGCGAAAGCACGCCGGCCTCTGCAGCGGGTGGGCGTGGTGAGGCTGGTAAATGAGACCGATGGATTCGTGCTCATCGACAGCGGCCCCTACGCCCCACCTGGGGTGGGAGCGCGGTTGCTCAGCTACTCGGGGCCGGACGCTTCCGGCCAGCTCCGGGCCAGCCAGGTGCGCCGCCGCCCCTTCATCGTGGCGGATATCGTCGAAGGCACTCCGCGCACCGGGGATGAAGTCTTCGAGGCCGCTACGGCGGTGGCCGTGGCCGTCAAGCCGTGAGGCTTCCGGGTGGTGGGACACTTTCGCCGGAAGTGCCGTTGCACCAGTTGCGGCGAAACTGCGCCCCGCCTTCCGCTATCCCTCAGCCTTCTGTTGCGCTGCTTCCGCGCTGGACCAATAGACGGTATTCACGAGACGGGCGCTGGTCTGGCGGAGCCGGCGGGCGGTCTCGCGCATCATCGCGGTGACGAGTTTGTAGCCCACGGCGGGATTGGCTTCCATGAACTCGCGGAGACTCTCGTAGTTCACAAAGGCGAGACGCGTGGGTTTCATCGCGTAGATGCTCGCGGTGGCCAGCCCGGGGTCAAAGAGATTGATCTCGCCGAAAAACGCGCCCACCCCGAGACGCCCGAGGAGCATCTCACGCGTCTGGGCCATGCGGCGGACGTGGACTGCTCCGTCGCACACGATGTACAGAGCTTTGACCTCCGTGCCCTCCTCGAGGATGCGCGTGCGCGTCGGGACTTCCCGCACCGAGAGCAGCGCGGCGAAAGCGGCCAGTTCGACGTCGGTGAGGGAGTGGAGGATGGAGACGCTGCGGAGGAGATCGAGTTCCATGGGCGGAGCGTGCCGGGGACAGCGGGGAATTCCAAATTCCAAATTCCGCACCGGTCCGAATCCTGCATCGGAGGGAATTTGCCGTGGGTTGACGGAAGCTTCGTCGCCCTTAAGGTAAAGGCCCTTAAACAAAATGGCGACTGCGCGTACTGAGAATCGAATCCGAGCTGATGCCGAACGGCTGGCGGATATCTTCACCGCGATTCAGCGCTCCTTCATCCTGCAACTCTCGAAGGAGCTCTCTCGCGGCAATGTTTCCTTTCCGCAATACTGTCTGCTCGGCTTCCTCGGGCAGCAGACGCACCTGACGATGTCGGAGATCGCGCAGAAGATGGGGCACACCACAGCGGCCGCGACGGGCCTGGTGGATCGGCTCGAAAAGCTCGGCCACGTCCGCCGTACCCACGGCAAGGAGGACCGGCGGAAGATCGAGGTCCACATCACCGAGTCGGGATTGACGCTCGTCACGGAAGTGCGCGATGACATGGTAACCAATCTCATCCGCTTCATGGGCTACCTGGAGCCCGGCGAACAAAAGATGTGGGTCCGGATTTACGAAAAGCTCATTCACCACTGCCAAAGCAAATGTCTCGAACCCTGACGCTCCTGCTCGCCGCCATTTTCTCCCTGGACTCGCCCGCGACGGTTCGCGCCGAACAGATCGGCAAGCCCGTCCCTCGCAGTTTCTCCGGTGACCTGTCGCTCAGTCGCGCAGTCGAGATCGCGCTGCGGCAGAATCCGGACATCCTCAAGGCACTGCAGGAGATCGAGCGGACCCGCGGCCAGGTGATCGAAGTGCGGGCGCAGGCGCTGCCGCATCTCACGGCGAATGCGCGCTACGATCTGCAGGATACGGGATTGATCGAGTCGGGTGGGGGCGGTGGCGGTGGCGGGGGTTTCGACACGGGGAGTGTCACAGGGGAGGCGGACGATGTTCGAAATTCGCTCGCCGACGCTTTCAGCCAGCAGGGGCAGGGGCAGTTTGGAAGCGGCGATCAATCGTGGAGCGTGACGCTCGAAGTGCGGCAAGTGCTCTACGCTGGCGGCCAGGTGCGCGCCGCCCTGAAGATCGCGCGGCTCACCGAAGACAACAGCTACTGGGCGCTGCGCGATACGGTGGACACGGTGATCGCCCGGACGCGGACGCAATTCTACAACGTGCTCCTGGCGCGGGCGCTCATCTTCGTGGCGGAGGAGTCGGTGAAGCTGCAGGAAGATCAGCTCAAGGATCAGCAGAACCGCTTCGAGGCGGGCACGGTGCCGCGCTTCAATGTGCTGCGCGCCGAGGTCGAGCTGGCGAATGTGCGGCCAAATCTGATCCGCGCGCGGAACAATCTCCTCATCGCCCGGCTCGATCTCGCCAAGACGCTCGGCATCGAGGCGTCGCGGGAGGGACTGCCGCCTTTCAATGTCGTCGGTGATCTCACCGCGGCGGGTCGTCCGAAGGAGTTGAGCACCGCGCTCGCGCTGGCCCGCGAACGGCGTCCCTTCCTGAAAGTGCAGCGCCAGCGCATCCTGATCGAGACCGAGCAGATCAAGGTCGCGCTCGCCGGCTACAAACCACGGCTCGATGTGAATGGCGGCTGGCTGATGCGCAATTCGCGGCTCACCGACCAACTCGACGACACGGTGAATGGCTGGTTCTTCGGAGTCTCGGGCTCGTGGGATCTCTTCGATGGATTTGAGACCGCCGGGCGGGTGAAGCAGGCCCGGGCGACGCTCGAGACGGCGCGGGTGACCTACGACGACTCCGTGCGCCAGGTGGAGCTCGAGGTGCAGCAGGCCTATGCGAATCTGCAGCAGGCTCGCGAGACCATCCAGAGCCAGCAGAAGAATGTGGAGCAGGCGCTCGAAGCGCTGCGCCTCGCGAACGAACGCCTCGCGGCCGGCGCCGGGACCCAGCTCGACGTGCTCGACGCCCGCGTCGCTCTCACGCGCGCTCGCAGTACCGAGGTCGAGGCGCGCGCGGACTACAGCAGGGCGCTGGCTGAATACGATCGCGCTACGGCGACCAATACGATCTACGACGACGGCTTCAACGATCCGCTGACGCGCAAGCGGGAGGCCGAGCGCGTCGCTCGCGCGAAGAAGAAGCGCTGAGTCCGATGAGCGCGGACAGCCGCCATTGCGAGACTTTCCCCGCCCTCCATGCGGTGGCTGTGCCTCACGCCTTTGTCGGCAAGGTGCCCGGGGTCGATGTGCGGGTGGATCGCGCGCGGGCACTCGAGCGGCTCGATGCGCATCACATCGCCGCCCGCCACGCGCTCGGTCTCGGTGGCCGGTATTTTGCGATCGGCGAACAGACCCACGGGCGCGACGTCGCCGTGGTCGATGCGCGCACGGCCTCTCCGGTGCCGGCGGTGGATGGCCTCATCACCGCGGACCCGTCGGTGTGTTTGGGAATCTATGTCGCGGATTGCTGCGCCGTGTACATCGCTGATCCTGAGCGGCGCGTGATCGCGCTGCTTCACTCCGGCCGGAAGGGCAGCGAACTCGGCATCGCCGCCGCCGCGATCGGCCGGATGCGCGCAGAGTTCGATTGCGAGCCCGCGCGGCTGGTCGTGCAGCTCAGCCCGTGCATCCGCCCGCCCCACTACGAAGTCGATTTTGCCGCGCTCATCCGAGGCCAGTGCGCCGCCGCGGGGGTGCGCGAGATTCACGACTGCGGCGCCTGCACCGCGGCGGAACTCGACCGCTACTACTCGTATCGCGTGGAAAAGGGGCGGACCGGGCGGATGCTGGCGCTGCTCGCGCTCCCGTGACCGATGAAGCGCCGCTTTGACCAAGACCAACCGGAGCTCATGGACCGCCCGCAGCCGGTCACGCCGGAACTCCGGAGGGATCTGGCGAATCTCGTGTCGCTCAATGCGCGCTTCGGCAGTCATCGGCTGATCCGGCGTTTCCTCGGGGCCTGGCTGAATCCCGGGCGCTGCTACCGGATGCTCGATCTCTGCACCGGCAGCGGCGACATCCCGCGCCTCATGGCCGATTGGGCGCGGTCGCGCGAGATCGTGCTGCGCATCGACGCGGTGGACGCGAATGCCTCGACGCTGGAAATCGCGAAAGGACTCAGCCGCGAATACCCTGAGATTCGCTACATCGCAGCGGACGTACTCGGGTACGAACCGGAGGAGGGCTACGACTTCGTCTGCTGCTCGCTCGCGCTGCACCACTTCAGCGAAGACGACGCCGTCCGACTGCTCCGCCGGTGCCGGGAGCATTCAAACCACTACGTGCTGGTGAGCGACCTCGAACGCAACGCGCTCACCACGCTCGGCGTGTGGGCGCTCACGACCTTTGTTTATCGAGAGCAGATGACCCGCATCGACGCGCGACTCTCCGCCGAGCGCGCCTTTTCCTTCCGCGAGTTCCACGACCTCGCCGTGGCCGCGGAGTGGCAGGACTTTGGCCACGCGCGATTCGTGATGTGCCGGCAGGCGCTCTGGCTCGACACCCGCAAGGTCGAGCCCGTCGCCGAGGAAGCGATCCCCGACTCTCTCCCGAGTCCGGCGTAGGCGCGGGGGTGGCGGGTTCGCGACGTTTCCCCATGGCCGCGACGGTGGAGGAGCAGCTTCGCCGGAACTGCCATGGTGGCGCTCCGAGCCGCCCTGCCACTTTCGGTGAAAGTGACCCGCCATCGCCGCGGCAACGTGCACGCTGGAAAGCACGGGCATGGCCGGCGCGTTCATCGATGCGCGCTCCGCCGACACCCGCGCGTCTGGTGGGAGCCGCGATGTGGGGGTGGGGAAAACTCCGCCGCCGCGAGAGCGCCGCCGTGCTCGCGGGAGCGAGTGCGCCTGCGGCCGGCTGGAGCACACTCTGGCTCGTGCGCGATGTGCATCGCGCAAACTTGCCGCTTGGATTTTCCACCCGGAGCCCTCCATGCTCCGCGCCCTTATGCCCACTCCCTCCACTCCCTGGTGGCGCGGCCTTTCCAGCTATCACTGGTTTGTCTTCGCCATGGCTTCGCTCGCGTGGCTCTTCGACTGCCTCGATCAACAGCTCTTCATCCTGGCGCGCAATTTTGCCATGGAGAGCCTGCTCCCGCCGGGATGGGATGTGGGCAAGTACGGCACCTACGCCACGGCCATCTTCGTCGCGGGGTGGGCGACCGGCGGGCTGATCTTTGGCGCGATGGGCGACCGGATCGGCCGCGCCAAGACGCTCACCCTGACGGTGCTGATGTACTCAGTTTTCACCGGCCTCTCGGCGCTCTCGAAGGGCTGGGTGGACTTTGCGATCTACCGCTTCCTCACCGGGCTCGGCGTGGGGGGAGTCTTCGGGCTGGCGGTGGCTCTGATCGCGGACGGCCTGCCGGATCACAGCCGCGCGGGTGCGCTCGGGATGCTGCAGGCGCTCTCGGCGGTGGGAAATATCACGGCGGGGCTGATCAGCATGTGGGTCGGCGGGATGGTCGCGGCGAAGACGATCACGCCGGACTGGTCGTGGAAGCTCATGTTCCTGATCGGCGCGCTGCCGGCATTCATGTGCGTCTTTCTGCAAATGCGGCTCAAAGAGCCGGAGAAATGGGTGAAGGCGCGCGAGGCGGGACGGCTGACGGGGGCGAAGTTTGGATCCTATGTGTCGCTCTTCGGGGATGTGCGTTGGCGGGGGCCGGCGATCTGGGGGATGGTGCTGTCCATCGCGGGGGTGATCGGGCTGTGGGGTATCGGGTTCTTTGCTCCGGAGCTGGTGGGGCCGGTGATCGAGCGCTCGCTCCAGGCGCAGAATCTGCCGGCGGCGGAGATCGCCGGGGCGAAGCGGACGTGGGTGGGCATCAATTCGATCGTGCAGAACGTTGGAGCGTTCATCGGGATGATCGGGATGAGCGTGCTCGCCCAACGGATCGGTCGGAAGCCGGCCTTCGCCATCGCCTTCGTCGCCGCGCTGCTCGCCACGGTGGGATTCTTCCAGTTTTTCAATGGCAAGGGTGACATCTGGATGAGTGGGGTGATGGGGGCCTGCCAGCTCGCGCTCTTCGCGGGGTTTGCAATCTATCTCCCGGAACTTTTCCCGACGCGGTTGCGCAGCACGGGCACGAGCTTTTGCTATAATGTGGGCCGCTTTGTCGCCGCCTTTGGCATTCTCCAGACTGCGTCGATCAAGGCATGGGCCGCTGCCGACGCCGTCACTCCGGATGCGAAGATCGACGCCTTCCGCAACGCCGCGAGTTACATGAGCGCGATTTTTCTCCTCGGTCTCGTGGCGCTGCTCTTCCTGCCAGAGACGAAGGGTCGGCCGATGCCCGAGGATACCGATCCAAAGTAGCGCTCATGCGGCTGATGACTCGAGGCGTGCCATCACGTCGCGACAATAGCCGGCGATGTCCGGCGCTTGGAGGATGCCGGAGACGATGACCACGCGCCGCGCGCCGGCGGCGAGGACGGCGTCCAGATTCTCGCGCTTGATGCCGCCGATGCAGAAGACGGGCACGGCGACGATTTCCTGGACGCGGCGGAGGTCGGCGAGCCCGATGGCCGGGCGGCCGGCCTGGGTCGGGGTGGGAAAGAGCGGACCGAAGCCGAGATAGTCCGCACCTTCTGCCGCGGCGGCTGCGGCCTGGGCCACACTATGCGTGGATTTACCGATGATGGGAGGCGGCACTTCGCCGGCCAGGGCGCGGCCTGCGCGCCAGCGGGCGTCCGCGACTGGGCGATCGTCCTGCCCGACATGCGCGCCGGAAGCACCGACGGCGGGCACGAGTTCGGGATGGTCATTGATGATGAAAGGGACGCCGGCATCCGCGCAGAGGGGCGCGAGACGCAGCGCGAAGCTCTCGATGTCGGCTTCGGAGTGCTGCTTGGCGCGAAGCTGGAGGATGTCGCACCCACCGCGGCACATCTCCGTGGCCACGCGATCGAGATCACCGGGCGCGACGTAGCTGAGATCGACGATTCCGTACAGGCGGCATTCTACGAGCGGCTTCACTGGGCCGGGGAGCAAAGCGTGCCGCGCCTGGGAAGGCAACCCCGCCCCGCGCGAGGGCCAGACGGTCAGTCGCCGGAGCGCGGCGGAAAACGCTACCGCGCCTTGCGGTAATCGACCAAATCGTGCTCGACGGCGTAGCGCATGAGCTCGGCGTTATTCTTCACCAGCATTTTCTCGAGGATTCGGCTGCGATAGGTGCTGATCGTCTTGATGCTGAGAGAAAGCTCGGCGCCGATTTCCTTCACGGTCTTGCCGGCGGCCAGCATGCACATGACTTGGTATTCGCGGTCGGAGAGCAGGTGGTGCGGCGCTTTCTCCATGTCGCGATCAAGGTGATCGGCGAGCTTTTCGGCGACTGCCGGGCTGATGTAACGGCCGCCACTGAGGACTTTCTTGATGGCGGCGACGAGTTCGTGCGGAGCGGTTTGCTTGGTGATGTAGCCAGCGGCGCCGTTTTGCAGGACGCGGAGGGCAAATTCATCCTCGGGATACATGCTGAGGACGAGCACTGGGAGTTTCTGGCGTTCCTGGCGCACTTCTTTGAGCACATCGAGGCCACTCCGGCCGGGCATACTCACGTCGAGGACAACGAGATCCCAATCGTGATTCCAGATTTGCTCCATCGCCTCCTGGGCATTGGCCGCTTCGCCGAGGTGGAGCCCCGGGAAGGCTTCCGTGAGCGTCTGGATCAATCCACGGCGGACGACCGGGTGATCGTCCACTACCAGAATGCGGAGTCCTGCTGGAGAGGCCGCCGTTTTCCCCGGCGCAGTAGCTGGCGCGCCTGGAGGCGGGGGGAGAGATTCGGTCTCTGGGGTGATCTTTTTCTTGGCTTTACGATGCATCGCGAGGTGAGAAAGCAGCTAGTGTGCTCGGATGTTCGCGGAGTTGTGGGGCTGAAGGCGGGCCGGGTGTAGGAGGGATTATGGCTGGGGTGTCTTGAATCCGCAATAATTGTATTTTTTCCCGCTACGACCGTTTCCCCGTCGAGAGAGATCAGTGTGCCTGCGGGATTCCTTCTTCCTCAGTGCAGGCGCTTTGCAGCGGGATCCGCACCGAGACGGTCGTCCCCGACCGGCGGCCTGCGGCGATCTCGAGCGATCCGCCCAGGAGCCAGGCGCGCTCGCGCATTCCGAGGATTCCGAGCGATGCCGATTCCCGCCCATCCGGGATGCCTTTCCCATTGTCCTGCACGACCAGAGTGAGCGCGCCCGACTCTTCGCCCAACCTCACTCGGACTAGGGTGGCGCAGGCGTGCCGGGCCACATTGGTCAGGATTTCCTGAAAGATGCGAAAGGTGGCGGTGGCCGTGCCACGGCTCGGTGCATAGCGCTCGCGGTCGCTGAGGATTTCACACAGGATCCCGTAGCGCGTTTGGAATTCGCCGGCCTGCCATCGGATCGCGGCGAGCAGGCCGAACTGATCGAGCATCGGTGGCCGCAACTCGGTCGCGACCATGCGGACGGTGTGCAGGGCGCCGGCGATCGTGGCGGACATCGCCTTCAGCTTTGCACCGGCATTCGTCGGACGAATGGAATCAGGGAGGGCGAGTTCTTCGGAGAGCTTTTCGACGTCCCATTGCAGCGTAGTGAGGGCTTGGCCGAGTTCGTCATGCACCCGCCTGGAGATCGCGGCGCGCTCCTGCTCCCGGACCTCGAGCAGCCTCGCGGAGAGAGCTCGGAGCTGCGAGCGGATGTGGTCTTCCGATCGAGCGTCGCCATCCGCAGCGAGAGACGCGGCATTTCCATCGCGAAGCTTTCCGATGGGTTCTCCTGAGGAGTGCTCTGCGTGATCCGTCCGAGGAGGTTTTCGCCGTGGCGGATGCCGGGGGTGGGAATGCATTTCCGGGAGGGATAGCACCTAGTGTGCTGGCGGTGAGACGCGGATCGCAAGCAGGGATTCAGTAAGTTCATTTCAAACTGAAGGCGCCGATAGTTCGCGCCTGGGTGCTGGCTGTGGAAAGCGCGGCTCGCCTCTGGATCTCGCTGCGAATCCTTTTTCCGCAGGGCCAGACAGCGATTCAAGGCGGCGGTCTCAGGGTCTCTTTCCGAGGCCCGGGCTGGGACGTTCCGGAAGCTTTGGGAATATGTACCGTCACGGTCGTGCCTTTGCCGGCCGCACCTTCGATTTCGATCGATCCCCCAAAGAGGTGGGCGCGCTCTCTCATGCCGAGGATGCCGAGGGACTGTGATTTCTGGCCCTCCGTGATGCCGCATCCATTGTCGTGGACGATGAGGGCAAAGCCGCGCGGGCTGTCATTGAATTGGACGCGCACTTTGGTCGCGCGCGAGTGCCGTGCCACGTTGGTGAGGATCTCCTGAAAGATCCGGAAGACTGCCGTGGACATGGCGCGGTCGGGAATGGCATGGCGACTCCGCGCGGAGACCTCGCAGGTGATGCGGTAGCGCTCCTGGAACTCCTTGGCCTGCCATTCGATCGCGGCGGCCAGTCCGAAGTGGTCGAGAATCGGGGGCCGCAGTTCGGCGGCGACCTTGCGGACGATCTGCATCATCGCATCCATCATGTCGTCCATCCCCGACAACCGCGCTGCGATCTCAGGCTGACTGCCCGTCGGAGGCTGCAGTTGGTGGGTGAGCTTGCTGAGTTCCCAGCTCAGAGCGGTGAGGGCCTGGCCAAGTTCATCGTGGACGCGCCGCGAGATCGCCGCGCGCTCTTCCTCGCGGGCGTCCTGAAGCCGTGCGGAGAGAGCCCTCAATTGCTCGCGAGAGCGCTCGCGCTCCTGGCCGGCCCGACGCCGTTCGGTCACGTCCTCCGCCATGCCGATGATCTGTACGGGACGTCCATCTGCATCCCGGGTGAAGACCACGTCGCGCGCGCGGATCCAGAGCCATTGGCCGCCAGCGTGGCGCATCCGGAAGGTGTACTCGAAGACCACGCCATCGTCGCGGGATTCCGCCAGAAGGCGGGTGCGCTCGGTCAGCAGCCCGGCGTCATCTTCATGTACAAGTTTGTCGAAGAGTGCCTTGCCTCCGGCCAGAAAATCCTCTGCCGCGTAGCCGAGGATCTTTTCCACCTGATGATTCACGTAAACGTATCGCTCCGTCACCGAATCATAGACGTAGAGGATGGCAGGCGACGCATCGGCAACCCGGCCGATGAGGCGCTGGCCCTCGCGCACGGCTTCTTCCGCCCGTTTCCTACCCGTGAGATCCGTCGCGATGAGGATCACCCTCGCCACGGAATCGACGTTGCCGATCGGGACCACCCGGACTTCATACCACGCGCAGTCCGCGCCAGACGGTGCGCGTTCGAGATCGAGCACCTCGGCGCACCTCGCCTGGAAAGCCAGGTCGATAGAGGCGCGAAGATCGCGCTGACTAGGGGGGCTGAGTGCGGAAAAAACGTTCGTTCCGGGGAGACCGATGCCAGATCGCTGGGCCTTGCTATTGGCGAAAAGCACCACCCCGTCGGGGTCGGCGATGACAATGCATTCACTGCTGCTTTCGACCACTGCCCGCCATTTTTCCTCAGCCTGATTCAGGATTTCCTCAGCCAGCTTTCGCCACCCGATATCTTGAGCCGTCCCGGCATAATGCTGAACCTTGCCGCTGTGATCGAGGACCGCGCGCACGTTCTCAGAGATCCAAGTCGTCGTCCCGTCGCGACGATGGATCGCGGACTCAAATCGCGTGATCGCGCCAGACTCACGCAATCGCTGTAGCAACTCATCGTGGCGGGACATTTCGACGTAGTGGTGGTGCAAACCACCGTCCACGGCCGTGAGAAAGGCCGCAGCGGTATCGTATCCACAAATCTCAGAAAATGAAGTGCTTGCAAAAATGAAACGGCCATCTGGCGTCAGTTGAAAGGCACCCTCCGATCCACTCTCCAGAAAACTCTTTGCGGCTGTGTCGCAACCGATCGTCCCTCCATTCGACATGCGATCTTCCCAAGCCAAGCGCATGACCCAAATGGCTCCTACAACATTCACCCCGGAGCGAGAGGGAGCGCAGATTTGGAACACTTCCACCAGTTCGCCATCGCGGCGCTTGAAAACAAACTGCGAGCGCTCTCCGGAGCCGCGCGCTGTAGATGCTTCGTTTACGTCTGTCGATGAGCCGTTTGCATAATCGAATGGACTTCGCCCAGTGATCGCGCCACTCTCCACACCGAGAATGCGCTCAGCTGCGGTGCTTGCCCAAATGACGATACCTGTGTCATCCAAGGCGAGGATCGCGTCGTCTGGCAAACCATGAGGTTGAGTGAGCAGGAGCATGGATTCCCGATTCGGAAAGGTGGTCGTTCTATCCGACTAATCGTCCTTCGCGGCTGCCTGGGCGGAATCCGCGAACCGTGAACCGTACGCACCTACAGTCGGCTGTCAATCTAACCGGTTTTCATACCGAAATCAAAATTGCCCACCGGTAAGCCCGGTATTCATTTCGCCATTCAGATTTCGCTTAGGTTTTCTCATAATATGCTCGGAGCCACATTTTTACACCCTGAGTCGTGCTGGGTGTTCGAGCCAACTGCTACAATTTTATTGTTTAGCTCTGCGAGTAATCGCATCCTGAGCCTGCCCCGGGTGTCCACAAAACCAGGGGCAGGCCCAGAGCCGAAAAGAGTCGTAAAGCCGGACGCAAGCATTTGCTCACGGTGACTCGAGGTGAATGGACCTACGCTCCGGCAACCGCGAGGCTGCGATCTTTTTTTGGAACACCAGACTCAAAACCAAAACGTGAAAACCACGATCCAAACCGGTGGCAGGCCGAGGATTTACCGCTTTTCAGTTGATCGCCAATTCTTGAACGGCTAAAATCTCAAAACATTGCAAAATGACGCAATCACGCTTCCAGAATTGATCACTTTGAATTACTTTTGAGTTCGAGTAAAGTTTGGGCGACCTGCGATTGTCTCTGCTTCGAGTGCCTGAGTGAATTCTTCGAGCCGAAAAGTGTCGGCAAATTCGTTGCATTGTGCTGATATCAAGGTGTTTAATTCACGAGCAGTATTGCTCAATAGTACATGAACCCGCCTGATTGTAGGAGTCTTTCCGAAATCAACCGGGTGCGGCAGCTTGGGCCAATCCCGATAGCACTTTTGCTGAGTGTCCAGTAGCAGGCGTTCAAATCTATCGCTGGGAGACTTGTGAGTTTTAAAAAAGTCCAGCGCCCCCATTTCGAATGACTGAGACGGCACCCAAATTGTCTCGAAGTTCGGGTTCAGGGGTGGATTCGGCGGCGTTCTGGGTCGTAAACGCGCTTGTCTGGGCAGGTTTAGTGCTCAAATTGACTACAGACTGGTCAACCAACCCCCAATACGAGTTCGGGTATTTTGTGCCGTTCTTTATCCTTTACCTACTGCTCCGTCGCTGGGAGGACCGACCAGAACCCACGCAAGACTCGGCACATCCCGTTGGCACATTCGTACTTGCGATCTCGTTGGCGTTCTTGCTCCCGATTCGCATAGTCCAGGAAGCCAATCCGGACTGGCGTCCGCTTAATTGGATTTATGCCGGAGTGGTCGTCTGCTGCAGTTCGGCGCTCATATTTAAAGTTGGCGGGACAGGATGGACTCGGCATTTCTTCATCCCGCTTTTACTTGTCTTTTTTTGTCTGCCTTGGCCGCTTGTAATGGAGCAAGGCATGATAAAGGAACTCACTGGGGCAGTAACCCGGGTCACAGTGGAATTGCTTAACTGGATTAACGTTCCAGCACTTCAAAGGGGCAACGTCATCGAAGTAGCTTCAGGTTCAGTTGGCGTAGCTGATGCATGCAGCGGGATGCGTTCCTTGGCAGGCACTCTCATGGCTTCAGCGTTTTTTGGTGAGTACTACCGACTAAACTGGTCGCGAAGGGTGCTACTGATTGCTGGTGGTTCTTTGATCGCATTCGGCTTGAACATAATCCGAACTTTCTTCCTTGGTTGGAGAACAGCGTTAGAAGGAGGTCGGGCCGTGGAAAATTGGCATGATCCAGCCGGGTATACGATATTCACAGTGTCATTTGCCATATTATGGATTCTCGCGCGGGCAGTTTCGACTGCTCAAAGGGATCCGCAGTCTGCGCCAATGCTCAAGTCTCCGAGCATCAATTTGCCGCTGCCTGTCATCGTGTGCTTTGCCGTTTGGCTCTTGGGTATCCACGCAGTTACCGAAATTTGGTATCGTGTGAGTGAAGGCAAGCGCGGTCCATCGAAAGACTGGACGATTGAATTGCCCCAGGACGCGGCGGGAATACAGGCGATCGACTTGCCTGATGAAGTGCGATCGATTTTGCGCTACAGTGAAGGCATGTCTGCGTCGGTAGAGTGGCCAGGCGGACGGAGGTGGAATGTCATTGTGCTTCAATGGGATCCAGGGCGCACATCGGCGCAGCTTGCAACAATGCATAGACCGGAGATATGTATGCCTGCAGCTGGCTATGCTTTCATTGCCCCCGCCAGTCCACTACACGTTGCAACGGACGGCCTTGAGATGACATTTGATGGTTCAGTCTTTGAAACTAACGGACAGCACTTATATGTATATCGCTGCCTATGGGAACCAAAGGCTGGCGCTGGAGCATCTAGTCAACGCCGATTTGACATGAGTATTCGAGGGAGATTGATGAGTTCATGGTACGGGCGTCGGAATCTGGGGCAAACGCTCGTCCAAATAGCAGTTCTTGGTGGGGGTAGCGAAGAGGAAGCGAGAGATGACATCAAGCATCGCATACGAAGCTTGATCGCAGCACGGACATAGAACCTGTGACACAGCGGTTCTAAATGCAATCGTATAGCGGAAATCGTGGAACGACTGAATGCAATTCTTCTGATCGCCGCTGTTAATCTGTCTTCTGTGCTTGTTGCACAGGAGGTACAGACCGATGGCGGTCTGTCCTTGCAGACATCGGACAATCCGACTCTAGTACCCGAACCGCTTTTTGAACCGGCTTACATCCCGTTTGACTCGGTCCCAATGTTGGACCAGCCAACGCTATTCCCACGGGACAAGACACAGCCGAATGTGAGGCTCGCTATACCTGTCGAGCGAAACGGCAGTGATGAAATAGCATCAAATGAGACAAGCTTCGACGCTGCCGCAAATGGCGCTGCGTCAGCATTTGGTTTTAATTACGGAGCGGGATCCTTGACTCGACCGTCAATAGCTGGAGTCCAAGCAGAGCGCGAGCAGGAGCGAATAATGGCAAGAGCGGCACGGCAGTCCAGCCTTGAACACTACAATGTTAAAATCGGTCCAATACCATTCAGATTTGGGGCGGGAGTAGAGTTTCAATTTTCGGACAACGTCGATCTTTCTAAGACTAACAAGCTCGCTGACCTCAGTGTAGTTCCTCATGTTGATATGTATGGTGGAATTCGATTGTCGCCGAATAATACGCTTAGTATCCAATTGGGGATAGGCTACATCTGGAATCTGAATCGCCCGGAACTCGATCGAGTTCTAACTAATGCTTCCGTCGGCCTCGACTCCGATTCCGGCATTTCCTTCGACATCAAAGTGGGAGGCTTTCGAATCAACATTCACGAAAGGCCGGCTATTCCTCGTCAACAGTTTGATCTTATTACACAGCGAAACGCACTTCAATACTCGCAATTCACAAATATGGCTGGCGTTACTATATTCTGGGACGTCAACAGTCGGCTTAACGCAACTCTCCAGTACGATCATTTAAATGTGATTTCGCTAAGATCAGAAGTTGAAAATTTGGATCAGTCGTCAGAGTTGCTCAGTGCATCCGCGACTTATCAGGTCAATGATGCTATTTCTATTGGTATTCAAACAAGCGCGTCATTAATTAATTATAAACGTAAATTTTTGAACGAATCGAAAAACTATGATGCGGGTTTGACGTTTGCAGCAAGAGCTAGCCACAATGTGATTTTGAGAATAATCGCAGGTTACCAACTTGGAGATTTTGGATCAGGTGGGTCGATTGGAGATGCAACAGATCTGAGAGATTGGTATTTCCGCATTTCCGTCACTCACAGTATAAATAGATACCTTAACCACTCGATGTCATTTGGCCATGAATCTCAAGTAGGAACAGCGTCAAACTCCACCGAAGTGGACTATTTCCGACATCAGGTAAATGTCCCATTGTTACGGACGCTTGGACTGGGAACTATATTCTCCATTGATTCAGCTAAAGAATCAGGTGGAACCTTTGCTCAGGACTTCAAATTGTTTCAAGTTGGCGTGTTCTGGCACTGGACCTTCTCTAAAAAGGCGTCACTTTTATTTAGTTATAGATTTGTCAGAAGAGATGCATCATTAAAGGAAGATTCTAGTGATGATTCGCTTGACTACATCGAAAATCGCTTTGATCTCGGGATTCAAGTGAGTCTGTAATGGCGCGCTCTCGCTAGTCAAGAAATTGGAAAAAGAGCGCGCACGGCTGAAGCGTGATGCGGTGGATGGCCGATTTGTCCTTGGACATAGCTATCCTCTAGGAGATTGCGGACGGAACCAGCGGAGCGAGACAACCTGCCGTATGGCAGCGTCGGCTGGCACAGGCAACATGGTTTATAGGCCCGGAGCACAAACGAGATGCCGTAGGGCATGCGCAGCAAGAGTTGGCCTTGTGAACAGCGAGGAGCCTGCTCAAGCCTCCAGTAGCCACGCAGCGCTAAACGCTCTTGCTAGTGTAGTCCGGCGCAAATAGTGAGCCATAAAGCTTGCCGGTGAAAACTAAAAGGCTCAAGATAGCTGGATGCGCGTTGCTCCAATTGTCGAACTCACCGAATCAGAAAGAGAATGGTTGCAGAAGCAATCCGGCAGTGGCGTGGCGACTCGGCGGCTCGGAGAACGCTGCCGGATTGTCTTACTGGCGGCCAAAGGTAAGACCAACGAGCAGATCGCGGCGGAAATGGGGGTAACACGGCATAAAGCCGGACGCTGGCGAAGCCGTTACGTGCTGGCAGGCCGCGCGGGCATCGAATCCGACGCACCGGGTCGCGGGCGCAAGCCAGCTTATCTTGCTGAGGTGCGGCAACTGGTAGTCGCTATTTAATCCGGCAATAAGACAGAACCTTCATGCGGCGTAGGAAGTGGTGGCGGATTGGAAGTAACCTCGGATGATGGCGGGCTGTTTGTGGCAGGAGTGCAGCTGCGCGAGCCTCTGCTGGTGGAGTTGCTTTGCGTC
>JBGSYE010000202.1:0-8319 GCA_041751075.1 Chthoniobacteraceae bacterium | reverse complement strand
CGAGGAGCTGACGCTGTCGAACCTGACGCTCACCGGCGGCAACGTGCCTGACTTCGGCGGCGCGATTTGGAACGCGGGCACGCTCACTGTCCGAGGCTGCACGCTCAGCGGAAACGCGGCCGGCTCGCAGGGCGGCGCGATCCAGAGCAACGTCGGCACGGTGCTGACGATCGAGAACACGACCATCAGCGGCAACACCTCGGGCAACCTCGCCAGCGCCACCGCAACGGGCGCATCGCCGCAGACCTTCCGCAGCCTCACGATCACCGGCAACACCGGCCCGAACGGCCCGCTGTATCTTTTCGAAACGGCCGCGACGTTGGTGAATTCGATCGTCGCCGGCAACAGCAACGACACGATTCAGACATTCGGCACCGGCGCGTTCGACGCGCAAAGCACGCACAACATCCTCGGCTCGACCGCGGGCGCGGGATTGGTGAATGGCGCCAGTGGCAATCAGCTCGGCGTCAGCGCAGCGCAGCTCCACCTCGGCACACTAGCGAGCAATGGCGGCCCCACGCCCACCATCGAGCTGCTCACCGGCAGCCCGGCGATCAATGCCGGCGTGGCGATCACCGGCCTCTCCACCGACCAGCGCGGAGCCGCGCGTCCGAGCGGCTACGCTCCGGATATCGGCGCCTTCGAGTATCCATTCCCCGGCGAACTGCCCTACTGGCGGCTCGTCCACGCCCTGCCCGGCGACGGCTCGCAAGACTTGGCGAATCCCGGCGACGGCGTCGTGAACCTGCTCAAGTTCGCCTTCAACATGGCGCCCAACGCCGGCGACTTGCTCGTCCCGAACGTCCGCGAGCTGGCCGAAAACGGCGTCGCCGGCCTGCCCTTCATCGGCATCGACACCAATGGCCGGCTGTGGATCGAATTCGTCCGCCGCAAAGCCGCGACGAATCCCGGCATCAGCTACGTCGTCGAAACCGGCGCCGACCTCACCGCGTTGCAACCGCTCGACCTCGCGGGCGCGCTCATCGAGCCGATCGACGCGACGTGGGAGCGGGTGACGGTCATCGATCCCGTCATCACGCCCAAGCGCTTCGGCCGCGTCCGTGTGCTCGTCTTCGGCCCCTGATGCAACGACTTTAACGCCAGCCTCGGCACCGGCTCGCTGCGCGGATCGGCGGTGACCGTGTCACGGCTTGGCAGCGTCGTCGGGAATTGAGCCACATTTCGGGCGCGCCTTGCTTCGGGGCGCTTCGCGCCGATGATGAGCGCTCCCGAAATGAAAACGGTCGTCCGAGTTGTTGCTTACGCGCGCCGCTATCCCTGGATGGCGGCGGGGACGCTTGGGTGCGCGTTGCTCTCGACGGCGATGGTGGTGGTCTTTCCGAAAGTGACGCAGGTCATCATCGATGAGGTGCGCGCGGGGCGGGGCGAGCGGCTTGTCTTTCTCGTGCTCGTCGCGGCTGGGGCGTTTCTGGTGCGCGATGTCTTCAATGCGCTGCGGATCGTGCTGAACAATACCTTCGAGCAGAAGGTGATCTTCGATCTGCGGAGCGATCTCTACGCGCATATCCAGCAGTTGCCGTTGAAGTGGTTCGACGATCGCGCGACGGGCGATATCATGACGCGGCTTTTGGAAGATGTGACCTCGGTGGAGCGGGTGCTCATCGACGGGATCGAGATGGGCGTCGTGGCGGTGCTCCAGATCGTGATCGTGGCGGCGATGCTCTTTCATTACAATGTGGCGCTGGCTTGGTGGGCGCTGGCGCCGCTGCCGTTCCTCATCGCTGGCGCGCTGGCTTACACGCTCACGGCGCATCGGCGCTATCGAGTGCAGCGAAAGGCTTCCTCGGCGATGAATGCGCTGCTCCACGACAACCTCGCGGGCATTCGGCAGATCAAAACGTACGTCCGTGAGCGCGAGGAGCACGGGCGGTTCAACGGCGTGAGCAAGCAACTCCGCGAGGCCACGCTCGTGGTGATGCGCGTTTGGGCGGTGTATCAGCCTTCGATGACTTTCTTCGGGGCGTGCGGCGCGGTGCTCGTGCTCGGCTTTGGAGGACGGGCGGTGCTCGATGGCGCGATGGGGGTGGGCGATCTCGTGGCCTTTCTTTGGCTCGTCGGCGCGCTGTATGAGCCGGTGGGCAAGCTGCATTCGCTCAATCAACTCGTACACGCAGGACGGGCGGCGGGGGAGCGCGTCTTCGAGATTCTCGACACGCCCGCGGAACCGGGGCGTGTAGAGCACGACGAGCGGGTGGAGGTCGAGGGCGACGTGCGCTTCCAGAATGTGAGCTTTGCCTACAGCGAAGATCTGCCGGTGCTGCATCACGTCTCGCTGCACGCGCAGCCCGGCGAGACGGTCGCGCTCGTCGGCCACACTGGTGCGGGGAAATCCACGATCGTCCAACTCCTCACGCGCTTCTATGAGTTCGACTCCGGCGACATCCTGATCGACGGAAAATCCCTGCGCGATTTCTCGAAGAGCGCCCTGCGCAGCGCGGTCGGCATGGTCACGCAGGAAAGCTTTCTCTTCAATGGCTCCATCCGCGACAACCTCCGCCTCGGCAAACCCACGGCGACGGATGATGAACTGTGGCAGGCGCTCGACGCAGCGAACGCCCGCGCCTTCGTCGAGCGCCTGCCGGAAGGTCTCGCCACCGTCGTCGGCGAGCGCGGGGTGAAGCTGAGCGTCGGTGAAAAGCAGCGCATCTCGATCGCGCGCGCGCTGCTCAAGGATCCGCCGATCCTGATTCTCGACGAGGCCACGGCGAGCGTGGACACGGCCACCGAACGGCTCATCCAGGAAGCGCTCGACCGCCTGATGACAGCGCGCACGAGCTTCGTCATCGCGCACCGACTCTCGACGGTGCGACACGCGGATCAAATCCTCGTCCTCGACCGCGGGCGGATCGTGGAGCGCGGCCGGCACGGAGAGTTGCTCGCCGCTGGCGGGATCTACGCGCGGCTGTGTGAAAGTAACTTCCTCGAACCACGCGAGACGGCGGTCGCGGGATAGCCAAGGCGACGGAATATTTTGCCAATCTGAGGGCTGACAGCGGCGCGGCGGGCTGCGCATGATCGCGGCACCCCACTGCTATGAGTCTCACCAACTGGCCCTCCATCACTGAAAAGACCCTCGCCGTCATCATGGGTGGCGGCGCGGGCACGCGGCTCTTTCCACTGACCAAGGAACGCTCGAAACCGGCGGTGCCGCTCGCCGGAAAATATCGCATCGTCGATATACCGATCTCGAACTGCATCAACTCCGGGTTGCGGCGCATCTACGTGCTCACGCAGTTCAACTCCACGTCGCTGCACAAGCACATCAACTCGACGTACAAGTTCGACAGCTTCTCGCGCAGCTTCGTCGAGATCATGGCCGCGCAGCAGACGCCCACGGATACGAGCTGGTATCAGGGCACGGCGGACGCGGTGCGGCAAAACCTGCGCGACTTTCTCCAGTATCCCTACCAGTACTACGTGATCCTCTCGGGCGATCAGCTTTACCGGATGGATTACCGCGACATGCTCGAGCAGCACATCGCGACGCAGGCGAAGTTGACCATCGCGACGATCCCGGTCGGGCGCACGGCGGCGTCGAGCTTTGGCATCATGCACACGGATGCGGAGCGGAAGATCATCCGCTTCATGGAGAAGCCGAAGGAGAAGGAGCAGCTCGACGCGATGCGCATCCCGGCGACGCTCATGAAGGAACTCGGCCAGCCAGCGGGCGCGGAGCTTTTCCAAGCCTCGATGGGCATCTACATCTTCAATCGCGAGACACTGGTCGAGGCGCTCGACAATACCTACGTCGATTTCGGCAAGCATGTGATCCCGGAGTTCATCCACAAGCAGCGGGTGATGGCGTACATCTTCCAAGGCTATTGGGAGGACATCGGCACGATCCGCTCCTTCTTCGATGCGAATATCATGCTCACGGATCAGGTGCCTTCCTTCAATTTCTTCGACACCGTCTCGCCGATCTACACGCACGCGCGCTTCCTGCCGGGGAGCAAGCTGAACGGCGCGACCATCAAGCACGCCATCGTCTCGGATGGCTGCATCATCGACGACGCGCACATCGAGCGGTCCGTGATCGGCATCCGCAGCTACATCGGGGGCGGGACGACGATTCGAAATTCGATCGTGATGGGCGCCGACTTCTACGACGTGGATGCGATGAATGCCGGACCGGAGTTGGGCATCGGACGCAATTGCGTGATCGATCACGCCATCATCGACAAGAACGCGCGCATCGGCGACGGCGCGGTGGTGACGCCCGAGGGCAAGCCGTCGGAGTTCGACGGCACGAACTTCTACATTCGCGATGGGATCGTGATCGTCCCCAAAGGCGCAACGATCTCGGCAGGCGCGTGGGTGTAGCGCCAGCGTGCCTCCCAGGCCGCTCGCGGTTTGGGCGCTACAGTTTATCCAGCCCGACTTTCGAGGAGAGTCGCGAAGAGGCCTTCCCAATCCGGGTGTGCGGCGAAGGCTTCGCCCACCACCTGGAGCGCGCCGGGCCGGTAGCAGTCGTCCGCATTCAACGGGCAAAGGTGGTGCGGAGCTTGTGCTCGCGACCAGTGCTCCGCACCGCCGTTTCCTCGCCCTCCTCCCATCCCCGATTCCTCTCCGCCACCACCTCGGCCCGCTGATGCGAGAGGTTCTTCGTTCCGCTCCGCTCCACTTCAGAATGACAGCGCTTTTTTTGGAAGCTCGCGCAGCATCGCCGCCCAAGTGTCGCTTTCCATCGTCGCCGGAGCCTGCTACCCATCCGCTCCCCAAATCATGAGCGTTGCACTCGTCACCGGTTCCGCCGGCCTCATCGGCTCGGAGACCTCCCAGCGCTTCCATGCGGAGGGCCTTGAGATCGTGGGCGTGGACAATGGCATGAGGGCGCGCTTTTTCGGCCCCGAAGCCTCGACGGATGCGACGCGCCGGGGGCTCGAATCCCGTCTCAAGTGCTACACCCATGCGGAGGCCGATATCCGCGACTTCGAGGCCGTCTGCGCGGTCGTGCGGAGATACGGCGCCGCCATCCGCGTCATCGTTCACACCGCCGCGCAGCCTTCCCACGATTGGGCCGCGCGCGAGCCGCACACGGACTTCGGAGTGAATGCCCTCGGTACGCTGAACATGCTCGAAGCCGCGCGGCTGCACTGCCCCGAGGCCGTGTTCATCTTTACCAGCACAAACAAAGTGTATGGCGACACGCCCAACCGCCTGCCGCTCGTGGAGCTGGAGAAACGCTGGGAGATCGACCCGGCGCATCCCTTCCGCGAAGGCATCGACGAGACCATGTCGATCGATCAGACCAAACATAGCCTCTTCGGTGCCTCGAAGGTCGCGGCCGATGTGCTCGTGCAGGAATACGGGCGGTATTTCGGGATGAAGACGGTGTGCTTCCGCGGTGGCTGCCTCACCGGACCGGCCCACGCCGGCACCGAGTTGCACGGCTTCCTCGCCTACCTCATGAAATGCACGGTGATCGGCAAGCCCTACCGGGTCTTTGGCTACAAGGGGAAACAGGTTCGCGACAACATCCACAGTCACGATCTCGTGGAGGCGTTCTGGCAGTTCTTCCAGGCGCCGCGCGTCGCCGAGGTCTACAACCTCGGCGGAAGCCGCCACTCGAATTGCTCGATGCTCGAAGCGATCGACCTCTGCGGGAAGATCAGCGGGCGGAAGCTCGATTGGACCTACGTGGAGGACAATCGCATCGGCGATCACATCTGGTGGGTGAGCGACGTGCGGAAATTCCAGCGCGACTACCCCGAATGGAAATACCGCTACGGGATCGAGGAGATCCTGCACGAGATTCACACCGCCTGCATCGCCTCATGAATGTGATGCCGACGAAACTTTCCCTCCTCAGCATCATCATCCCCGCGCGCGACGAGGAGGGGTGCATCGCTTCCACCGTCGAGCATTTGAATGTGGAATTGAAGCTCCGGGGCGTGCCGCATGAGATCGTCGTGGTGGATGACGGGAGTAGCGACCGCACCTGGGAAATCCTCCAAACGGAGGCCGCGAAGATGCCCGAGCTTCATGCCCTCCGAAACCCGGGTCTGCATGGCTTCGGGCGCGCGATCATCTACGGGCTGGACCGGATGCGCGGCGATGCCGCCACGATCATGATGGCGGACGAATCCGACGACTGCCGCGACGTCGTGCGCTACTGGGAGAAGCTCAACGAAGGCTACGACTGCGTCTTCGGGAGCCGCTTCATGAAGGGCGGGGGAGTCATCGACTACCCACGGGTGAAGCTGTTCATCAACCGGCTGGCCAACCGCTTCCTCAGCGTCCTCTTTCGCATCAAGCTCAACGACACTACCAACGCCTTCAAAGCCTATCGCAAGACGGTGATCGAAGGCTGCCGGCCGCTCATCGCGCCCCATTTCAATCTCACCGTGGAATTGCCGCTCAAAGCCGTCGTCCGCGGCTACTCGTGGGTGGTGATGCCCATCACCTGGCGCAACCGCCGCCACGGCGAGGCCAAGCTGAAGATCAAGGAAATGGGCAGCCGCTACCTCTTCATCTGCCTCTATGTCTGGCTGGAGAAGTATTTCAGCCGCGGAGACTACCGCAAACCCGGCGAGCCCAGCTCTACACCGGCGGCATCTGAATCCGCTGCGTCTTGCTCTTCGGATTGAGTTCCGACGGGATCGCCCCGACCACCCGCGGTTCGAGACCGATCTTCCGGAACACCGCGCGGATCTGCTGGATGCTCAGCGTCGGCTCGTCGAAGTCGAGATAGACGATGTCGTGGTTGCTATCGACTTTGTAGCGAAGGCCCGGAACCGCTTCGAGCTCATGGTCGAGCTCCAGGATTTTCTCCAGACTGCGGACACCGGTGGCATAGACCTCGACTTCGATCATAGGAATTTACTTTGTAACGACGTGTTTTAGCTAAGCGGCGGACGCAACGCTCGCAAGCGGTAAATTTTTTTGCAGGGCTCCCAGGCGACGATCAGCACGCGAGACGCACCTGGTGCCCCGGATTCGCCGCTCCAAACGAAGGCCTCCACTTTCCACCTCCACCCGCAAGGCTTACGGCACCGCCACGCGCAGGAAGAGCGGCGGGACGGGCGCGACGATCGTCGTACTCGTGGTCCCATCGCCCGCGGAGGGCACGGTCTGGATGTGCGTGTACGGGCCGCCGGGCGCGGGGGCGCTGAGGATGCGATAGGTGAGCCCCTTCACGCTGGTCCAAGTCAGCCCGTAGAGGCTCACGCCGGATTTTTGCACGGCGGTGATGCGCAAGGTCGAGTTCGGCGAGAGCGGGTTCGTGTGCGCGATGAATTCGCGCAGGTTGTCGAGTCCGTCGCCGTCGGTGTCGAGGGAGGCGTCGGCGACGTTCCGATTCAGCCCATAAAAGAGCTCCCAGCCGTCGGGGATGCCGTCGCCGTCGGTGTCCACCCCACCGGGATAGCTCGGCGCACGCACGCCGCTGGCGCCGGTCGCCGTGGCCGCATTCCAGTTCGCAAAGTATTCCGCCACCGGATCCCCGCTGGCGCCCACCTGGATGTAACTCCACTCGATTTTTTCCACATCGAAGCTGATCCGCTCCTCGACGCTCCCGCCGGCCGTGGCCACGAACGTCTGCGCCGTGAAGAGGCTCGACGTGCCCGTGATGTCCCACATCTCGATCCGGTTTGGCGTGCGCAGCGCGATGACCATCTCGATGGTCAACAAGTGTGCCCCCGCAGTCACCTTGTCGAAAAATACGACCGTCGCCGGGTCCGCCGTTTTCACCAGCGTGAATGGCATAATCGTCGTGGGTGCGCCCACCGCCGCCGGCCTGGCCAGCCCCGACTCGAAGGCCGACACCTCGATCCACCCGGCATAGAGCGGATCGACCGCCGCACCCGCGATCTGCGAGCTGCTCGTCGGGCTCACTTGCAAATACACGTCGAAGACCGCACTCGCCCGCACCTGAGACAGGATGAGGCAGAGGAGAAAGACGACGCGCATGGGCGGGCGCGGTTGCGGCTAGAAGCCAGGAGCTCCGTCCGCCACGTTGAAAGCAAACACCACCGGCGTGCCTTGGCTGCCATTGGCGAGAATCGGCCAATGGGTGTAACGCATCGCGTCCGCGGCCATGACGAGGCGCTCCAGGATGTTCCCGTCGCCCGCTGCGGCGCTGCTGCTGGTCTGAGTAATCAGCGGATCCTTCAGCTCCAGCCGGAAGAAGGTCACTGGACCCGCCGCCGCGGTGCGCACGAACTCGATGGTCACTCCCGGAGAAGGAGTGAGGCGCGTACCTTGGGTCACGCTGGAGAAAATCTGCGGCGAGAGCTTGTCCACATTCTTTGAGAGGGCGAGGTTCTCGAAGTACGTCCGGACGCCCCCGCCCCCGCCGGT
>JBGSYE010000201.1:0-4196 GCA_041751075.1 Chthoniobacteraceae bacterium | reverse complement strand
GCGCGCCCGATGCCGGTCTCAGCACCGCGGGCATCGCCCCGGCGACCTTGTGCTCAGTAGGTTTGTCGTAGGCGCCTTTGGTGAGGATGAAGGTGTCGCGCGGCTTCGGGAGCTGATCCATGATCATCACTTGCGTGACGTTATTCTGCGCGGCGTCGCGGGCGCGGACTGCGGCGAGGAGTTTCTTCAGCATCTTCACGTAGGCCGGATCCTTCCCGTCGCCCTCGAAGTAGCCGATGGCTTCGAGGAGGCCGTCCACATTGCGATTCTTCGGTTCGGCTTTGACGAGCGTCGCGGGGAGGTTGCCGGGAAGCTTGATGGCGACGGATTCCTTCAGCGACTGGCCCTCGGGGCGCGGAAATTTTTGCAGCTCAAACGCCACGACTTCCTCCACGACCTTCGCGTGGCGCGCCCGCGCCTCCTGCACGCGCTTCTCTTCCTCGGGCGTGGACATGTCCACCACCGGCGCCGCCTGTCCGCCGCGGCCCTGGCCGGTCTCCGACATCTGATTGAAGATGTCGTAGAGGCTGAAGTAATCGTGCTGCGAGAATGGATCGAATTTATGATCGTGGCAGCGGCAGCAGTTGAAGGTCGCACCCAGCCAGATGGTCGCCGTGGTCTCCACGCGGTCGAAGACATTCTCGACGCGCGTCTCTTCGGGGATGCGGCCGCCCTCGCCGTTGTGCATGTGGTTGCGGTTGAAACCGGACGCGACCTTCTGCTCGCGCGTGGCCTCGGCGAGCAGATCGCCCGCGAGCTGCTCGATGGTGAAGCGATCGTAAGGCATGTTCGCGTTGAAGGCATTCACGACCCAGTCGCGCCACGGCCACATGGTGCGCTCGGGATCGCCCTGGTAGCCGTTCGTATCGGCATAGCGCGCGGCGTCGAGCCAGTCCCACGCGAGGCGCTCGCCGAAGCGGGGCGAGGCGAGCAGGCGGTCCGTGAGATTGCCGATTGCCGATTGCAGATTGCCGATTGATTCCGCAACGAACGCGTCCACTTCCTCGATCGTCGGCGGCAGGCCGGTGAGGTCGAGCGTCATGCGGCGGACGAGATCCTCGGGCGCGGCTGCGGGCGCCGGCGCGAGTTTCTCGTCGGCGAGCTTTTTCAAAACAAAGGCATCGATCGGATGACTGCCCCCTGACCCCTGACCACTGACCACCGGGAATTCCGGCCGCACCGGCGCGACGAAGGCCCAGTGCTCGGCCCACGGCGCACCTTCATCCACCCACTGCTTCAGCAGGGCCTTCTGCGCCGCGGTCAGTTTCCGATTCGACTTCGGTGGCGGCATCGCCTCGTCTTTGTCGTCGCTCAGCACACGGATGATCGCGTCGGAGCCCGCGCTGTCGCCGGGCTTGATCGCGGTGATGCCGTCGAGCGTGCGGTATGCGCCTTCCTTCGTGTCGAGGCGCAAGCCGGCCTCGCGCGCTTTCGCATCCGGGCCGTGGCAATGGTAGCAGTTCTCGGAAAGGATCGGCTGGATGTCGCGATTGAAATCCACCTCCGCCGGCGCGGAAAGCGCGAGCGCGAGCAGTACGGGGAGGAGGAGCAGCGGAGGACGCATGAGCGGTCGGATCGAGAACTCAGAAAGACGCGCCGGATTGCAGTCGGCGTCAACTACGGAAGTGAACGGAAGCGGCGGGCTCTCGATGAGCGGCACGCGGAGAGGATGCTCGTCTTCTTTCGCCCCACCGATCGCGACCGCCGATCGCTGAGTTTGTGCGCCCGCTGGCTTCCTCGCATGGCAGAGCATTGCAGAATATTAAGGCACTTTTTTTCCCGTGGCGCGGCTCGCTCCTTGCACCCCCATCGCATCCGTTCCAAAGTGCCGCGTGTTCCGTGAGCCTGCTGCGACCTGCGCGACGTGCGAGGCGAGTGGCAAGTGCGAGCGGAATGCGCTCCAAAATGATGAACAACTTCACCCCACGCGCCCAGCAGGTCCTCGCGCTCGCCCGCAAGGAAGCCGACCGTTTCAACCACAACTACGTGGGCACCGAGCACCTTCTGCTCGGGCTCATCAAGCTCGGTCAGGGCGTCGCCGTCAATGTACTCCAGAAGATGGGGCTCGATCTCGAGACCGTCCGCATGGAAGTCGAGAAGCAGGTCGGCTCCGGCCCCGAGACGAAGATGGTCGGCAACATCCCCTACACCCCGCGGGTGAAGAAGGTGCTGGCGCTCGCCGGCAAGGAGGCGAAGTCGCTCAATCATTCCTACGTCGGCACCGAGCACATCCTGCTCGGCCTGCTCCGCGAGGGCGAAGGCGTGGCCGCCCGCGTGCTGAAGAATCTCGAAGTCGATATCGAGCGCACTCGCAATGAAATCCTCAAGGAACTCGACCCCAACTTTACTCCACCCGACGGCGAGTCCGACACGCCGCAGGAGAGCCAGGGCAGCGGCAAGAAAGATGTGAAGACACCGGCCTTGCGCGCTTTCGGCCGCGACCTCACGGAGCTGGCGAAAAAAGGCGAGATCGACCCCGTCATCGGTCGCGAGAGCGAGATCGAGCGGGTGATCCAGGTGCTCTGCCGCCGGACGAAGAACAACCCAGTGCTGATCGGCGAGGCCGGCGTCGGCAAGACCGCGATCGTCGAAGGGCTCGCCCAGGAAATCTCCACCGGCAATGTGCCGGAGCTGCTCCGCGACAAGAAAGTGATCACCCTCGACCTCGCCCTGATGGTCGCAGGCACAAAGTATCGCGGCCAGTTTGAAGAGCGCATCAAGGCTGTGATGGATGAAATCCGCCGGACCAAGAACGTCATCCTTTTCATCGACGAACTGCACACCATCGTCGGCGCCGGCAGCGCGGAAGGCGCGATGGATGCCTCGAATATCATCAAGCCCGCGCTCAGCCGCGGCGAGATGCAATGCGTCGGCGCGACCACGCTCAACGAGTACCGGAAGTACATCGAGAAGGACGCCGCCCTCGAACGCCGCTTCCAGCAGGTGAAAGTCGAGGCGCCGAGCGTCGAGCAGGCCATCCTGATCCTCAAGGGTCTGCGCGGGAAATATGAAGCGCACCACAAAGCGCGCTACACCGAGGACGCCCTCGAGCAGGCCGTGAAGCTCAGTGATCGCTACCTCACCGGACGTTTCTTGCCCGACAAGGCCATCGACGTGATGGACGAAGCCGGCGCTCGCGCGCGCATCGGCTCCATGACCCGCCCGCCCGATGTGAAGGTCGTCGAGAAAGAGATCGAAGAGATTCGCGGGAAAAAGGAAGCGGCCATCAAGGCGCAGGACTTCGAGAAAGCCGCCGCCCTTCGCGACAGCGAGAAGCAGGCGAAGGACAAGCTCGAGCGCATCCTCACCGAGTGGCGCGAGATGCGCGAAGAGAAGGAAGTCATGGTCACCGAGGACGACATCATGCACGTCGTCTCGAAGTGGACCGGCGTCCCGCTCAAGCGCATGGAGCAGGCCGAGACCGACAAGCTGCTGAAGATGGAGACCGAACTGCGCGGCAAAGTCATCGGCCAGGACGAGGCCGTCATCGCAATCAGCAAAGCGCTCCGCCGTTCGCGCGCCGACCTCAAAGACCCGCGCCGCCCGATCGGCTCGTTCATCTTCCTCGGTCCCACCGGCGTGGGGAAAACCTTCCTCGCACAGACGCTCGCTGAGTTTATGTTCGGCGACCGCGACGCGCTCATCCAGATCGACATGTCGGAGTACATGGAGAAGTTCACCGCCTCGCGCCTTATCGGCTCGCCTCCGGGCTACGTCGGTTACGAGGAAGGAGGCCAGCTCTCCGAAGCCGTGCGTCGCCGCCCGTATAGCGTCGTCCTCTTCGACGAGATCGAGAAAGCGCACCCTGACGTGATGCACCTGCTGCTCCAGATCCTCGAGGAAGGCAAAGTCACCGACTCGCTCGGCCGCAAGATCGACTTCCGCAATACCATCATCATCATGACCTCGAACATCGGCGCCGAACTGATCAAGAAATCGAGCGTGATGGGCTTCGGAGTCACGAACAAAAACGAGCAGGCCTACGACGTGATGAAGGAGAAGATCCTCGACGAGGCGAAGCGCGTGCTGAAGCCCGAGTTCGTCAACCGCCTCGACGATCTGATCGTCTTCCACACCCTCGGCAAACCCGAGTTGCTCCAGATCGTCGATCTCGAGATCGACAAGGTGCTTGCCCGCATCAAGATCAAGGAGATCGACCTCGTCCTCGACGAGAAAGCCAAGGAACTCCTCATCGA
>JBGSYE010000200.1:0-6931 GCA_041751075.1 Chthoniobacteraceae bacterium | reverse complement strand
ATCCTTCTCGATCGCCTTCATCACGATCCAGTCGAGGTCGCCGCGGATGTCGTGGATGAGCCGCGGCGGCTCGGCGCCGCGACGCTGCGCCGTGGTGCTGAGCGTGCCCGCGGCCATCGTCGCCAGGAGCGTGGAAGGTTTCTTCGGTTCCTCTTCACGGATCATTCGGCAGATTTCGTCGTGCCCGGCCTGCGCGAAGGCCTCCGCATCGAGCGGCGCGCGGCCGGTGAGCAACTCGTAGAGCAGCACGCCGAGCGCGTAGATGTCCGTGCGCGTATCGACGTCCAGGCCGCTCAGCTCCGCCTGCTCGGGCGCCATGTAGAGCGGCGTGCCGATGATCTGCTCGAATTGCGTGAAGAGCGTCTTGTCCGTGAGCCGCCCTTGCGTCGCCTTGGCCACGCCGAAGTCGATGACCTTTGGCACGGGCACGCCGTCATGCAGCGTGACCATGATATTCGAGGGCTTGAGGTCGCGATGGATGATGCCTTTCTGGTGCGCGTGCTGCACGGCCTGGCAGACGGCGATGAAGAGCTGGAGCCGATCCGCGGTCGGCAGAGTGGCCTGGTCGCAGTAGTCGGTGATCTTGATCCCGCGCACGAGCTCCATGACGAAGTAGGGCCGCCCGAATGGCGTCGCGCCTGCGTCGAAGACCTTGGCGATGTTCGGATGATCCATCATCGCCAGCGCCTGCCGCTCCTGCTCGAAGCGTGCGATCACTTCCTTCGTATCCATGCCCATCTTGATGATCTTCAGCGCCACACGCCGCCGCACTGGCGCCTCCTGCTCGGCCATCCACACGACGCCGAACCCGCCTTCGCCGATCTGCTGGAGCAGCTTGTACGGCCCGATGCATTCGCCCGCCGCTTCGGGCTGGTGCCGCCCGCACTCCGCCGCCATCGCCGGAGAAGGCTTGGTGGGCGGGAGCGCATCGCGCGCAGCGAGCAGGGCATCCGTGCGGGCGCGCAAGGCGAGATCCTCCCCGCATTCGCGATCGAGAAAGGCCGCGCGCTCCTGCGGTGCGGTGATCGCAGCGGCGGCCAGGAGGAGCGCCTGGGCGCGGGAAGGGTGGGGATTCATCGCGTGGCCATCATCTTCTCCTCGCCTTCCTGTTCAACCGAAAATCCCCCCAGACGCCGAGCTTACCAGCACGCCTTTAGCGTTTCTTCTTCGCCGGCGGCGCGGGCTTCTCGAGCACCGGTGGAGCCTGGTTCCGCGTCGCGTAGAGCTGCACTACGGAAAACAGATTCTGCACCGTCCAGTAGAGCGCCAGCGCGGAGGCGAAGTTGTAACAGAAGAAAACGAAGATCAACGGCATAAACATGAAGATCTTCTGCTGCGTCGCGTCGCCGGATTTCGGCGAGATCGCCATCGTCCAGAACATCGTCGCCGCCATGAGCAGCGGCAGCACATTGATCGGCCAGCCGAGAAGGGGGAGGTGCGCGATGGTGTCGGGCTGCGAGAGATCCTGCACCCATAGGAATTTGCTGTTCCGCAGTTCGACGGCTTTGCCGAGCATGTTGTAGAAGCCGAAAAAGATCGGGATCTGCACCAACATCGGCAGACAGCCGCCCACGGGATTCACGCCGTAGTCCTTGTAGAGCTTCATGATCTCCGCGTTCATCTTCTGCGGATCGTCCGCATGCTTCTCCCGCAGCTCGGTCATCTTCGGAGAGAGCAGCGACATCCGCTTCATCGACTGCGTGGCCTTGTTCTGCAGCGGCCAGAGCAGGAGCTTGATGATGATGGTGAGGACCACGATCGCCGCCGCATAGCTGCCGAGGCGCGCATTCAGCCAGTTCATCGAGTTCAGCAGCGTCTTGCTGACGAAACCAAACATGCCGAAGTCCATGATCTCCTCTTCGTCGCTGCCGAGTTTCTTCAGCCGCGAATACTCGCGCGGTCCGGCATAGATCTGGAAGGCCTGCGAATGCGACTGGCCGGGCTCGACGGTGAAGCCGGGCATGCCGATCGCGCCTTCCACGCCCAACCGCTCGGCGGTGCTGTTCTTCGTGCGACCCGCCGTCTCCCACGCCGCGTCGGCGATGGAGAAGCGCCGGGCCCACACGGTGTTGCCGAGTTGCCGCGCCTGCCCCGCGGAGTCCTGCGCCGTGACCACGGGACTCGCGATGGTGCTGAAGTACTGATTCGTCACGCCCGCCCACCGCAATCCGCTGAACGCGGTTGGCGTGTCCGGAAAGGTGGGGCGCGCGCCTCCGCCGATCCCGAGAAAACCGCCGCCCCCAAACCAGTTGGAATCGATGAATTTCGAGCTGCCGTGGTAGGTGAATCCCGTGTAGATGGACTGGTCGCTCTGGTGGATGGGCGCCGCTCCCCCGAGATGGACGTAGTAGCCCGGCACCGGCGCCGCGCCGGTGCCGCGATTGGTGAAAGTGACGTCCAGCTTCACCACATACTCCTCCGGGGAACCCGCGCGCGGCAGTTGGAATCTCTTCGTGAGCAGCAGTTGCTCGCCGATCGGGCGCTCGTAAATCGCGAGGCCGCCGATCTCATCCACCGTCTGCGTGAAGGCCGCCTGGAGTTCCGCCTCGGGCTGGAGCGTGACCGCTCCGATCGGCACCGTCGCAAATTCGTTGAGGACCATCCGCTTGCCCTTCTCCGCCGCATGTTTCAGGAGCTCCGCCGCAGCCACACCGCCGCCGAGATTCGTCATCGTATAAGCGACCGAAGGAGTCGTCACTCTCGCCGTCTCCGCCGCGACTGCCGGAGTCGCAGGCCCGGCCGGCTGGCTCGGTTCGGCGATCGCCGGTTGAGCCATCGCCGGGGCTTCGGCCGCTGCGGCTTCCCGTTTCGCCGCTTCCTCGATCTGGCGTTGCTGAGTGCGCCAGGCAGTCGCGCGCTCCGTCTGCTTCTGGCTGTAGAAAGTCCAGGCAAACAGCGTCACGAGGGACAGCGAAATGGCGACGATGGCTTTGCGATCCATGGCCCTAGCGGGAAGCTCGAAATCCGAAATCCGAAATCCGAAACGAAGGGGCGCGCTCGCGCGGAATGTTGGGCGGCTGGTTCGAGGCGATGGGTTCCATTTTCTGTTCTTTCGAATTCTGACGTTTGTTTCGAGCTTCGAGCTTCGAGCTTCGGATTTCCGCCGCAGGCGGTGGCGGTGGCACTGGATCGACGCCCACTCCGCCCCACGGATGGCACCGCCCTAGTCGCTTCACTCCGAGCCAGCCGCCGCAGCAGAGCCCATGGGTCTCGACGGCCTCCAGCATGTAATCGGAGCAACTCGGCTCAAAGCGGCAGCCCGACCCCGGCCCGCCGATCCAGGCGAGCAGAGGGGAGAGGAACCACTTGTAGCCGCGGTGCAGGGCGCGAATCAGGAGCATGGCTGGGCCAAGATCGAACTTCGCCGCGCCAGCCGTGTCCAGTCTTCGCGCAGCGCCGAAAACTCCGCCAGTGCCGCCGCCGGCCGCGCGATCAGCACCAGCCAGACCCCGCGCACGATCTCGCGCTGCGCCTGCCGCACGATCTCGCGCAGGCGACGGCGCACTCGATTGCGCTGCACCGCCCCACCGACCCGGCGTGAAGTGACGATGCCAAAGCGCGGCGCTTCGGTCGGCTCCAGCTGGAGCACGCTGAGGACGATCAGCTTCCCATGAAAGGACGCCCCCTCCCGGCGCATCCTCGCGAAGTCCGTCGCGCGACTGAGTCGCGCCGCTTTGGGAAACCGCAGCCGGGCTGATGACATTTAGCAGTTAGCATTCGGCATTTAGCATTCGCCACCAGCGCGCCGCGATCCGGCAGCAGGCCAAATCCTAAATCCTAAATGCTAAATCCCAAATGGGATCAGGCCTGCGTGTGCCGCTTGAAGTGGATCTCCACGCCCTTGGGCAGCAGTCGCTTGCGGCCACGCTGCCGGCGCCGCGAGAGGATCGCCCGGCCGTTCTTCGTTTTCATCCGCGCGCGGAAACCGAACTGCTGCTTGCGCGTCCGCTTGGAAGGTTGATAGGTGCGTTTCATAGGCCGTGGGTCTGTGGAAAAAGGAGCGGCATGGTAGCGGACGAAGGTGGGGTGTCAACGGGTCTTTAGGAGCCTTGAACGGCCAGCGGGATCGCTCCAGATGGGATGTCCACGAAACACACGAAAGGAGCGAGTGAGGATGTCCGACACCGGCCTACGAGCTGATCTTCAAGGACGGTCAAGGCATCCTCAGATTTGGCGGCGTTCGTGTGTTTCGTGGACCCGTCCGTCGGTTCGGGATCACTGCAACGGCAGCGTCAATCAGATCCCAGCGGGCGAATCAAAGCGCATTGCTGAAGAAGATCAGCTTTCCTTGCGGGTTCATGATGCACCGGTATTTCCGATGCCCCTCCAGATGCTGGAGGAGGAAAAAATCGTCTGCGACACCCCAAACCTCGACGCTAAAAACAGAACCTTCATTCCGATCGCTCTTCCGAAATTCGATTTAGGTCACATTGATTCTGGTCGCCTCGTCAAAGGGTTGGTGCTGGTAGAGCGACTGGAGGACGCTGGGGAGCTTGACCGCTGCCGGAGCCGCAGGGATGCCGAGGATCTGCTCCGCGTGTGACTCGTAGCCCTCCTGAAGTTGCTTCGCCGGAAACTGGTAACTCTTGGCTCCCGCTTTGAAAAACTCGCCTCGGATAAAGCCCCCGTCGGCACCGTAGAAAACCTTCATCGGCAACGCGAGGGCTTGCCATCAGGCGTCGTGATCGCGACTTGCTCCTGGCGCGAATGGGCTCGGATGATTCCCAAGAATGGAAGCTCGAAGGAATCGTTGATTGGAAACCGATCTGCCGATTCGGTTTGGGACACACCTGGTCTCCGCGCGGTTTCTTTCGCGGCACTTGCGCTATCCGCGGCCGCAGTTTCAGTAGCGGCATCCCTTCCTCCCCCAGCATTCCGAAGGTTTGATCGTATGACGCACCACACGAAAATCGCAGCGGTGGCGAGCACCAGACTTGGAACAACAACTTTCCGCTGCCGTGAAGTCATAATGAAATCAGTGAGTAGCCCTATGGATTCGGAAGCCAATCTTTCGACTCCCGGGCAGTCCAGTTGTACTTGTCCCAGAATCGAACATATCCCGGCCCCTCGAGTGAGAGATTGTAGTGGAGATGAGAGTCTGGTGAGTCACGCTATTGTCGGCAGCACTGAGCGCGACGATTTGAAGATCGGCCGCCACAAATCCGGCGCTTTGCCAATTCGGGCTGACGGAGCCGCCCGGTCCAGTCTTGATTTCAACGTCTTTGATTCCGCCCGGACTTTCCGGCGTTCCCGGAAGCCGGATGACGCTCGCCGTCATTTCCGCACCGGCTTGATAGGTGTCGTAGTTGTATTCGCGCAAGTCCACAGAGGGCAGACTGCCGGAGGTTTCCTTGGCGACAAATTCAACGGCCGTCGTTCCTCCCGAGCTGTGGGGAATATGAATCACGATTCGGTCCTGAAAACGATTGGAGGCATTGACGAGATACTCGATGCGCTGCGAGATCGCCGGGCGCCTCTTCCATTCGTGATCACCGGGAATCGGCACTTCAGTCGGATATCCCCGTTTCGTGTAGTAGCGCGCGGACTGGGTCTGCTGAAACAGCGGAAAGTTCCCCGCGATTTCCGCATACACGTTCGATCCAGTGCGCGCAGGAGAGGAATTGGTCGGAACACGGGCCTGATATCCGGTTTGCGCCCAACTCGCCATTTGCTCCCCGAGCGCAGGCGTCGCCTCAAAGCCGATCCAGAAGGAGGCCGTGGCACCCGTGCGCAGGGGCTTTTTGTGCCAGGACAACAGCGGCTCAACACTGCTGAGTTCGGCCTGAATCCCGCGGATTCCTCCGGTCACCGTTTTGACGGCCCGGGCACGCCAGCGGTTCGGGAACTTCGGCGCGTCTCCACTCTGGATCGGCTCACGGTCGGCGTTGACTTCGAGATGGATGCGATCCTTGGCGCAGGGCTGCGCGAGGGTGTAGGCGGCGTCCCAGATTTCCATTTCGATCTCGGCTTCGCCGGCTTCGATACCTTCGATCCAGAAGGTCTGAGTGTCGGGGTAGCGGCGATTCTTCTGAACGGCATTCAACGTGTACACGAGTTGTTCGCCGCTGGCTGTCTCACCAAGCACAGCGACAGGCGGGATGGAATTGTCGAAGACCCGCAGCTTTGCAGAGTGTGAAGACAAGCGGAGCAGCACTTGGCATTTCCCGGGAGTGGCAGGAAGGCTGAACTACAGCCGGAGCGGCTCATCGCGAGCATTCGGGCCGTAACCGGAATCGTTGCGCTCCGCGGGATCGAGCGTGATGTCCGCGTTGCGGCGGAGGCCGTTCACCAGACCGTTGTTCACGTCCACAATGAGACTTCGCGGATAGGCTTTCACTGTGAGATAGGCGGCGAGGATGACTCCACTGAGATCGGCATCGATGCCCAGGTCGCAGCGGATGAGCATGGCAGGCCGCGAGGAGCCCGTTGGAGCGCCATCGACGACCTGCCTTGCTCGCCCTGTCATCACCCCGCGGTTGTTCATGCCGCTGGCGTCCGCGAATTTCCGGATCGCTCGCGAAGCCGTCGCCGCATATCGCGCGCATCCCTCCTGGAATCCCACCGAGGCCCATCACGCCGAGCAGATCCTGCGCGGTGCGCTCCTGGCTCTCGGTCGCGACGAGGAGGCTCGCGCCGAATACGAGCGCGGCCTGCAGCTCGAGCGGCAGCGCAGCGGCAAACCATGAGCGAGATCGCCCGCGCCCTCGATGCCCTGGAACAGGGCGACCTGCTGGCCGCTGAACGCCTGCTCCCGCTCGTCTATCACGAGCTGCGCCGGGTGGATGCGAGCCCGATGGCCCGGGAGGCGTCCGGGCAGACCCTCCAGACCACGGCGCTCGTGCATGAAGCCTGGCTGCGGCTCACCGCAGGGCGCGAGCAGGCGTGGTCGAGTCGCGCCCACTTCTTCGGGGCAGCCGCAGAAGCCATGCGG
>JBGSYE010000199.1:0-8094 GCA_041751075.1 Chthoniobacteraceae bacterium | reverse complement strand
CTGCAAGTCCACCTCCCACTTCGCACGAACCGGGGATGGTGCGGCTGGTCTTCAACTGCGGGCGGATGAACGAAATCCAACCGGGCGACGTGGTCGGCGTGATCGCCGGAGTCGCACGGATCGAACGCGAAGGCATCGGCGCGATCCACATCCAGCCCATGCAGACCTACGTCGATGTCGCCGAGCCGCACATGAAGCTCGTGCTGAAGAAGCTCAACGGCATCCAGTTCAAGGGCCGAAAACTGAGCGTGACGGTGGCGGGAACGTAAGGGCGCAGGCGGGTAGGCGCGCAGGTGAGCAGCAGCGCAGGCTTCCAGCCTGTGGCTGTCGTGCAGGCATCCCCGCCTGCACTCCGCTATGCACCAAAGTGCAGGCTGGAAGCCTGCGCTACTACTTGCCTGCGCTCCCGAGCCTTGGAAATCCTTAGAGCGCCACCACTTCCGCCACGCGTTCGATCTTCAGCGCCCGGCCTGTGATTTCATCGATCTCGATGAGCGCGCCGTGGATTTTCACCGGGCCGCGCGCGACCGGAAAGACCATCGGGCGGCTCGTGAGGAAACGCTCGATGATCGGCGCGATCTCCCTCCCCAGGATGCTCTCGCTCGGCCCGCACATCCCGGCGTCGCAGAGGAAGGCGGTGCCGCCGGGGAAGATCTGCTCGTCCGCCGTCTGCGTGTGCGTGTGGGTGCCGACGACGGCGGACACTTTGCCATCGAGGAAACGCCCGACGGCGATCCGCTCGCTGGTCGTCTCTCCATGCACATCGACGAAGATCACCGGCGTCTCCCCGCGCAGCCGCTCCACTTCATCGCGCAGCATGAGGAAGGGATTCTCCAGCGGCGGATTCATGAAGGTGCGCGTCTGCACATTGATGACGCCGACTTTGCCCTTCGGCGTCTCGAGCACGATGGAGCCGGCGCCCGGCGCGCCTGGCGGATAATTGATCGGACGCAGCAGGCGCGGCTCGAGCGCGAAGAAGGGGATGATCTCTTTCTGATCCCAGACGTGATCGCCGGTCGTGACCACCGCGGCGCCGGCGCGGAGGAGATCGATGGTGATCTTCGGCGTGATCCCGCGTCCGTTCGCCGCGTTCTCCCCATTCACCACCACGAAATCCACGCCGCGCTCGGTCTTTAATTTCGGGATCATCTCGACGACGGCCTTGCGCCCCGGCTCACCCACCACGTCGCCAAGGAAGAGAAGTTTGAGCATCGGGCGAGGGTTGCGGATTCGCCGCAGCTTGTCACGACGTAGAGCGAGCGTGGCTTCCAGCCCTCTCGCTTATTTGTGTGCGTCTGGCAGTGAGGCGTCCTGAAAATGGGAGCGTGTCCGGCAGCAGGCGCCCCGGATAGCGAGTGGGCTGGAAGCCACACTCGCTCTACGAAAAGTCGCCGCGCCGCGACTTTCGTGTATGGCGTGCGGCACGATGCACCGCTTTCTCCTCGCCCTTGCTCTCGCCTGCTCGCTCGCTCCGTCGCTGTCGGCGCAGCGGTTGAGCGCGCTCGCGGAGCGCCCCGACTGGAGCCGGATCGAGGCGTATCAGGAGACGATCACGCGCGGGGAATTCATCAGGCTGCTGGAGACTGTCTATGCCCCGGACGGAGCGGCGAAGGGCATGATCGACGTGGAACCCGATGCAGTACGGATCAAGGTGACGCTGTCGCCGCCGGTGGAGTTTCGGCTGCGTTTTGCGGAGGATACGCCTTCGGCGAAGCGGACGCCCCGCGCGTGGCGTCCAGCCGCCGCGCTAGGGCGCGCGCCTAAGGGGAAGCCGCTGGCCGGGATGAAGATCGCGATCGACCCCGGCCATCTCGGCGGCGAGTGGGCGCAGATGGAGGAGCGTTTCTTTCAGATCGGCGACACGCTTCCGGTGCGGGAAGGGGACATGACGCTGCGTGTCGCGGAGTTGCTCGCTCCGCAGCTTCGCAAGCTCGGCGCCGAGGTCACCGTCCTCCGCAAGACGCTGGAACCGCTCACGTCCGACCGGCCCGAGACCCTGCGTGCCGAGGCTCGCGTGGAGCTCGATCGACTCGGCGTGAAGGCGCCGCGCGACACTTACGACCCGGCGGTGCTCGCCGATCCCTCGCGTGGTGAGACGCTCCAGTGGCAGAGTGAGATCCTCTTTTACCGCATCAGCGAAATCCGCCACCGGGCGCGTGTGGTGAATGAGCAGGTGCGGCCCGACCTCGTGCTCTGCCTGCACTTTAATGCCGAGGCCTGGGGCGACGATCCCGCGCAGCCGCTCTTCGTGCCACGCAATCACCTCCACCTTCTCGTGAATGGGAACTACTCCGCAGGCGAGCTGCGCAACGACGACGTGCGCTACGAGATGTTGCTGAAGCTGCTCAGCCGGAGTTTCCCCGAGGAACTCGCCGCCTCCGAAACGGTCGCCACCGCGATGGCCGCGGCGACGCATCTGCCACCCTACGAATACACGACGCCGAATGCGATCCGCATCGGGACGACGCCCTACGTCTGGGCGCGCAATCTCCTCGCAAACCGGCTGTATCGCGCGCCGGCGCTCTTCCTCGAGCCCTATGTGATGAATAGCCAGGAAGTCTGGCAGCGCGTGCAGGACGGCGACTACGAAGGCTGGAAGCTGAGCGCCGGAGCGCTGCGGAAGAGCATCTACCGCGAGTACGCCGATGCGGTGGTCGCCGGGCTGCACGACTACTACGAGAAGTCGCGGTGACGTAGGCGGGACTTCCCAGTCCCGCTCTTCTGTGCTGCCGTGCAAGCCGAAGCGGCTCTGGGAAGAGCCGCCTACTTTGCGAACGCCTCGTCCCGCGCATTCCCACCGCTCATCACATAGGCGATCAGGTCGAGGAGTTCGTCCTGGTTCAGCGCATTGATGAGCCCGGGCGGCATCATTGAGATGGCGTAGGGCTTCCGGCTCGCGATCTCGTTTTCGCCGATCGCGAGGGTGTCCTGCGGGGCAAAGGGATTGATCGACACGAAGACCTTTCCATTCTCCTCCACGATCACGCGGCCGATCACAGTGCTGCCGTCCTTTTTCATGATCTCCTGTGATTCGTACTGGTCGGAGATGACCTTGCTCGGCGTGACGATATTTTCCATGAAGTCGCGCATGGTGTAGCGCGCGCCGGAGCCGGTGAGATCGGGGCCGACGCTGCCGCCGTCGCCATTGAAGCGGTGGCAGGTGGCGCACATCGTCGTGGCGTACATTGCCTTGCCGGTTTCAAAGTCGCGCCCGTGCAGGCCGTCCCTGGTGAGCGCGACGACTTCCTCGACGCTCCAGTTGCGGCCGGGGCCTTGCGCGGGCCTGGCGTTGGTCAGTGGCGCGACCTCGAGCGGGGCGCTGAGTGTGTCGAGTGCGGCGCGCTCGGCGGGATCGGTCACATTCTCCAGCGCCTCCTTGCGGATGTTGTTGAGGAAGCCGCGGAAGCTGTTGCCGCCTTTCCAATTTCCTGTGCGCGGAAACCACGAGAAGAAGCTCTTTCGCAGCTCGGGCGTCCAGCCGGTGGTGGCTTCGCGCAGGCAGTAGGCGAGCCAGATTTGCTGTCCATTCGGCCGGCTCTCCTTGGCGACATTCACCGCGGTCGCATAGCGGTCGTTGCGCTGGAGCAGGCTCTCGGTGGCGATGTCTTGAAAGTCGTCGCCGGTCGTGGCCATGAGCTGCACGGTCTTCGAGACGACGCTCTTTGAGCCGAGCGCGACGAGCGTCTGGCAGAGCTCGCGATTCATGGAGTGATCCGGCGTCGGATAGACGCGGTCGAGATGATCGAGCACGTCGGCGAGGATCTGGCCTTCGGGCTTGCCCATGCGGATGATGATGAGCTGCAAGGCGCGCACTGCGGCGAGGGCCTGCTCGCGGGAAAGTTTCGCTTCGGCGACCTCGCCGAGCTTTTCGAGAAGCCGATCGCGCAGGCCGCTGTCGCCGACGCGGGCGAGGCCGACCACGGCTTCGATGCCGGCATCCACATCGGGGAGTGCGAGCGCTTTTGTGGCCCATTCGGCGGCGGGCTGGCGTTCGAGCGCGACGCGGGCGGCGTAGCGGAGGAAGCGATCGGGGCTCGTGAGATGCGGCAGCGCTTTGGCGATGGCCTCGGGGCCGGTGCCGTCTTCATGCAGGGTCTCAAGTTCGCGGCGAAGTTTGGCCCCGGCGGTGAGTTCGCGTTTCGGCGCGGGCGCGGTGGATTCGCTGCCGGTGTAGGTCACGCGGTAGAGCGCGGACTGGCTTTTGCGTCCGCCGATCGCGAAGTACATCGCGCCGTCCTGCGGGTGGATGAAGAGATCGGTGAGCGGCAGCGGGCGCCCGCTCACGAATTCCTCACTGGTCGATTTGTAAGCCGCGCCTTCCGGCTCGGAGTGAATGGCGTACATCGTGCCGTAGGTCCAATCCGCGGCGAAGATGGCGCGCTGATATTTCTCGGGGAATTTCGCGCCGACGCCGCTGCACAAGCCGGTCGGGCTGCCGGGGCCGATGTCCACCGTCGCGGGGAGGCTGTCCGGGTAATACGCGGGCCACTTGCCGGAGCCGGAGCGCCAGCCGTAGTCCGCACCGCTCACGGCGTGATTGATCCGCGTGGGCCGATACCACGGTGAGCCGATGTCCCACTCCATGTCGGCGTCGAAGGTGAAGAGATCGCCGAGGTCGTTGAAGGCGGCGTCGAATTCATTGCGGAAGCCGTAGCAGAAGAGCTCGAACTTCTTCCCCTCGGGGTCCGTTTTGCAGATGTAGCCGCCGGGCGCCATGCGGCCGCGGGCATGGCCGTTGGCGTCCCACATGCGCTCGATGACGTGATCTTCGCCCCACGCCCGAGCCGGGCGGCTCAGCTCCATATTCTCCGGGAGTTCGGTGTGATTGCCGCAGACGACGAAGAGGCTCCGTCCATCCGGGCTCAGCACGATGGAATGCGGGCCGTGCTCGCCGCCGCCTTTGATCTCGCGGAGGAGCTTCACCTCGTCGAACTGGTCATCGCCATTTGTGTCACGCAGGCGATAGAGGCCGTGCTCTCCGGTCCCTTCATTTTTCATGAAGTAGAGACTGGCGAAAGCGTAGAGCAGACCATGCGCGCCGGCGATTTCCGTCTTGAGCTTCTCCACGGCGACCTCGCCCTTCGCGCCGGGCGGTGGCACGGAGATGCGGTAGAGTCCGCCGTATTGATCGCAGGCGATGATGCGCCCCTTCGCGTCCGGCGTGAGCGCGACCCACGAGCCCTGCTCATCCCGCGGCACCACGTAGAGCCGCTCGGCGGTGAATCCCGGCAAGGTCACGACATCCTTTGCCTCGAGCGCGACGTCGGAAGCGCCACGCTTTTTCTTGTCGTCGGCCGCGCCGCGTTCGAGCGCCCGGCCCCAAGGCCCCGCGCCATACTTCGCCACGATCGTCGCGGGCTTCCACGCCTCGCTGCCTGTCGGCGTCGCCTCCCAGGTCCCGTCGGTCTCGACGAGGATGCGCTTCAAGTCTTCCGTCTCGACGAGCAGCTTCGCGACGAGCCCCGCGGAGCCGCCGACGTTGCTGGCTTTGATGACGAGTTCGTTTGCGCCCGCGCGCAGCAGCTTCTTCAGCTCGACTGTCGTGGGCTGCTGCCAGTCGGGATTCTTCGGCAGTGCTTTGCCGTTGAGGAAGGCCTCCGCGCCATTGTCGCAGGTGTATTGCAAGGTCGCGGTCTTGATGCCGCCATCGGGAATCGTGAACTGCTTGCGGAAGGTCGCTCGCTCGCCCTTTTGCGCGGCCTTGGAAAGCCACAGCCACTCGGGCTCGGCGACAGCGCGCAGGGGGAGGAGGGCGAGAAATGCGGCGGCGAGCGCGAAGGCGGGTGAGCGTTTCATGGAGTGCGGGGGGGAATCCCTGTATCCCGCCGCGCCTTAGCCGTCACGGCTCGTTTACGTCCTGGGATCGCCCGTCCGGTGCAACTGGCGCGGCCGCTAGATTCCGGGACCGAAGCCTGCGAGACCCAGGCTCTGATTGCTGGCGAAGAGCCGATTCATCGCGCGGAGTCGCCGGCACAGATCGCGCGAGATATTCAGGATGAGGATCGAGAATTGATCCGGCCACTTTTTGAATAGCCCGTGAATGTCGGTGTTTGAGAGCGTGTAGAGCACGCCGTGCTCGATGGCGATCGCCGAGGCGGAGCGGCGCGTGCACTCGATGACGGACATCTCGCCGAAGAACTCCCCCGCGCCCAGCTCCGCGAGCACCGTTTCGCCCGGCTGATTGCTGTGGCTCACGATCCGGACGGCGCCTTCGGCGATGAGATACATTTCGCGGCCCATCACGTTCTCTTCGACGATCACATCGCCGGGGCGGATGAGCCGTGCGGCGCAGCGTCCCGCGAGACTGTCCAGCACGTCGTCGCGGAGGCCGGCGAAGATGTGGATTTGGGAGAGTGCGTCCCTGGCGGAGGCGGAGTTCATGGAAGTGCGCGACTTGGGTTTTAGCAAGTGCGGGGCCACGGGTGGTCCGCGTCCCGAAGGGCGATTCGGCAGTCGGGAGACAGCCGCTCCACCTTGCGCCGCTCCGCGACGGCGTGCCTGCTGGAGCGCGGCTTCACCTTCGCGCTTCGTCTCTGGCCCGGCGGGCATCATGCTCTTGACGCACGGCGCATCCTCTATCCTTTAGCGCTCCCTCATGCTCCAATTCCTCAAATTCATCGGCATCTGCCTCGAAGTGCTCCTGGTTTTCAACCTGATGATCATCGTCCACGAGCTCGGGCACTTCCTCGCGGCGCGGTGGCGCGGGCTGTTCATCGAGGAGTTTGGGCTCTGGTTCGGCAAACCGATCTGGAAGAAGACCATCAACGGCGTGGTCTATAGCTGGGGCTCGCTGCCCTTCGGCGGTTTTGTGAAGCTGCCTCAGCTCGCGCCCATGGAGGTGATGGAGGGCAAGTCCGACCTCACGCGCGAGCAGCTCCCGCCGATCTCGGTGATGGACAAAATCATCGTCGCCTTTGCCGGTCCGCTCTTCAGCTTCCTGCTCGCGGCGGTCTTTGCAGTGATCGTCTGGCAGGTTGGGCGGCCGGTGGGTGAAGCCGAGGCGTCCACGACCATCGGCATGGTGGGAGAAAATTCGCCCGCGCAGCAGGCCGGGCTGCAAGTCGGTGACAAGATCCTTGAGGTCGATGGCCACCCCGTCTCGCGCTTTGGCGGCATGGGCTCGGACAGCATCACCTGGCGGATCGTCCGCAGCGAAGGGGTGTCGATTCCCATCAAGCTCGAGCGCAATGGCCAGGTGCTCGCCGTCGAGGTGACCCCGAGGATCCCGCCGACGAACTGGTGGCAGCGCAGTGGGCTGCGGCAGATTCAGGTCGGCCCTGCCGAGACGCCGATGGTGGCGAAGGTGCCGGAGGGCAGTCCCGCGGCGCGCGCCGGCTTGCAGCCGAACGACCTCGTCTCGGAGGTGAATGGGACGCGCATCTACAGCGAGTACAATCTTCTCGAGGCCGCTGCGAAGAATCCCGGCCAGCCGCTCACCCTCACCGTCCTGCGCGGCGACGAGACGCTCCAGCTTCCCTTCACGCCCGATGGTGCAAGGATCGCCGCCGTCTCAAAGGACAGCCCCGCCGAAGTCGCCGGACTCAAGCCCGGCGACCGCGTGACCGGCATCGACGGCACCCCGCAGCGCATCTCCATCGGCATCTCGGAGTACATTCAGAAGAACGAAGGCAAGGCCGTCGAACTCGCCATCGAGCGCGAAGGTTTCCCGCAGAAGATCAAAGTCACTCCGGTGCCGCCCGTGGGCCAGGAGACGCCGCGCATCGGCATCGAGTGGGCGCCCGACGACAGCGTGGTCTGGGATCAGATGGGCCAGTTCCAGGTCATCCACCCGGGGCCGGTCGAGCAGCTCCGCAAGAGCGTGATGATGATCGTCGATACGCTCGGCGCGGTTTTTTCCCAGAAGTCGAGCATCGGCATGCAGCACATGGGCGGGCCGGTGATGATGATGCGCGCCTACTACATGATGTTTGAGAGCAAGGAAGGCTGGCGGCTCGCGCTCTGGTTCAGCGTCGTGCTGAACGTGAACCTCGCGCTGCTCAACCTGCTGCCCATCCCCGTGCTCGACGGCGGCCACATCACCCTCGCGATCGTGGAAGGCGTCCGCCGCCGTCCAGTCAATGTGCGCGTCCTCGA
>JBGSYE010000198.1:0-3870 GCA_041751075.1 Chthoniobacteraceae bacterium | reverse complement strand
CGACGAAGGCTTCCGCGCGCTCTTCAAGAACTCGCCGATCAAGCGGGTCAAGCGCCGCGGCTTCCTCCGCAACGTCTGCGTCGCGCTCGGCAACGTCGGCACGGTGGAAGACCTCCCGGCGCTGGAGCGCGCGGCGCTGGACCCCGAGCCGCTCATCGCGGAACACGCGGCATGGGCGATCGAGCGCATCCGTAGAGCGAGCGTGCCTTCAAGACCGCTCGCTCCGCCCCGTCCGGATAGCGAGCGGCTTTGAAGGCACGCTCGCGCTCCGGATTTTTCGACTAGTCAGCGGCGGTGGCAGCGGCAAGAGTCCCGCCCTCATGCCTGCCGAAGCCCGCATCTCTTCCATCTGGAAGAAGCAGAAACTTTTCATCTCGCTATTCCTCATCGCGGTGGGCGGTTGGTTTTTCTGGGACGGATTGGTGGCGTATCCGCGGAGCAATGAGCGCTGGACCAAACACGACGAGTATGAGAAGGCGAAAAACATGGCTGGCTGGCGCGACTACGCGAAGAGCCGCGGATGGGTCACGGAGAAGCCGCACAAATTTCACAAACCCTCGGACATCGTCGGCCAGTATGCGTGCGGCGGTCTGGTGAGCCTCATCGGTGGGATCGTGCTGATCTACTGGCTCACGCAGAAGGGCCGCATCCTGCGCTCGGATGCGGAGGCGGTCTATACTCCGGCGGGAACGCGGGTGCCTTTCGAGGCGATCACCGGCATGGGGCTCAAGCAGTGGGACTCGAAGGGAATCGCCCGCGTGCGTTATCAGCTCAACGGCAAGCAGGGGCAGTTCGTGATCGACGATTACAAATTCGATCCCGATCCGACGCGGCAGATTTTTGCCGAGATCGAGGAGAAGCTGAAAGCGCGGACGCCGTCGGAGACGCCGTAATTCCAAAGGCTATCCGTCGCCGCGGCGCTTCTGGAAGGGTGCGCTGTGGATCACGGCGCGGACGAGCGTGCGAATTCGGCCGTCATCCTTCCGCAGCGCACCGACGATCTTTTCCACCGTGACGGTGTCGTAGTACTCGAGGCCGCGGCCGATGGCGTAGGTGAGCATCTTCTCCGCGAGGCAGTGGTAGAAGTCGTCGCGCCGGCTCGTGGCAAGGACGTGGGCGAGTTCCGTGGGCGTGCGGAAAGTCTCGCCGGTGATGAGCCGGCCCGCGGTGTCGATCGGCTGGCCGTTGTCGTCGGCGCGGTAGCCGCCGCCGATCGTGAAGTTCTCGAGCGCGAGCCCGAGGGGGTCCATGCGGGCGTGGCAGCCGGCGCAGAGCGGGGCTTCGCGATGGACTTCCATCATCTCCCGCATCGTGAGATCGCGGCCTTGCTTCCGAGCGTCTTCGAGCTCGGGCACATTCGGCGGCGCAGGCGGCGCGGGTGTGGCGAGGATGTTGTCGAGGATGAAGAGGCCGCGTTTCACCGGCGAGGTGCGCGTGGGATTCGAGGTCACGATGAGCGTGCTGGCGTGGGTGAGCACGCCGCCGCGGCGCGGGCTGTCCGCGGGGAGCGGCACCTTGCGCATCTCGTTCCCCTCCACGCCGCGGATGCCGTAGAATTTTGCGAGCGGTTCGCTCAGGAAAGTGTAGTCCGCCGTGAGCAACTCGGTGACGGGACGGTTTTCCTCGAGCAGATGGGCGAAGAGCATCTCGGTCTCGTCGCGCATGCTTTTGCGGAGCCTGGAGTTGAAGATCTTCCGCGCCGTGGTGCTGTCCCGAATGCCGAGCGCCCGCCGCGGGTCGATGTTGACGTTTTCCACGTCGCGCGTTTGCAGCCACTGGCCGACGAAGTTCGTGATGAAGCGCTGCGCGCGATCGTCGGCGAGGAGGCGATCGATCTGCGCGTCGAGATTTGCGCGGAGCTGGTTCTTGCGGGCGAGATCGAGGAGCTGGTCGTCGGGCAGCGAACTCCAGAGGAAATAGGAGAGCCGCGAGGCGAGGGCGAACTCATCCACGGGCACGATCTTGCCGGGGTTGTTCGGCTCTGGCTGGATTTCCGCCCGGAAAAGGAAGCGCGGCGACGCGAGGATCGCGGTCAGCGCGTGGGAGATCCCGCGCTCAAACGTCGCGCCGGGCTGGCGGCTGGAGTCGGCGGCGATCGTGACGAGGCGAGTGACGGTGGCGTCGTCCACCGGACGGCGGAAGGCGCGTTCGGCAAGCTGCCGGAGGATTTTCCGCGCATACGCGTCGCGGCTTTTCTGGTCTTTGGGCGGCGGACCGTCGGTAAAGACCTTGAAGTACTCCCTGGGATACTCGAGGTGGCTGCCGTCGAGCGGGCCCTGCAGGCGCACTTTGAGGATGTTGAGGTTGAGGAAATTCTCATCCGCCGGCGGTGGCGGGCCGGGAATCATCTCGATGGAGAGCGCGTTGTCGCCCTTAGCGAGCGTGGCCTCGCCGACGATCTTCAGATCCTTGCGGTAGTCCCAGCCGAGGTTTTGCGTCTCGACCGTCTTCCCGCCGACGGCGAGCGCGGCCTTCGCCGTGTGCGTGGTCGCTTCGCTCGAGCCCGTGACTTGCATCTCGACGGTCACGCGATACCGCCCCGGATGTTCGATGCGCTTCAGGTAGCTCGCGGTGGCGGCGTCGGCAAAGGGGAGCACCTTCGCGGATTTCTTCGCGTCACCCGCGAGGCGGAATTTATCCGCCTCCACCGTCTGCGTCGGGATGCGACCACCGGCCTTGACCGCGACCTCGCCCGCGATCTCCTCCGCGGCAGCGAGGTACTTTTCCATGAGCAGCGGCGAGATGCTGAGCACGTCGCCGATGGTATCGAAGCCGTAGCCGGTGTCGTCCTCGGGAAAAGCCTCGCCGGTATCGAACTCGATGCCCAGCAGATCGGCGATGGTGTTCTGGTACTCTGCGCAATTGAGTCGTCGGATGGTCACGCGGCCCGGATCGGGATTGGCGGGATCGAGTTTGAAGACCGCCGTCTCGATCCAGCGCAGCACGCGGTCGCGCTGCTCCGCCTTTGGCTGCGGCTCATCCGAAGGCGGCATCAGCTGCGCGGTGAGATTTTTCCACACCGCATACCAATGAGCGGTGTCGCTCAGGCTCGCTTCGACCGAGGCCCCTTTGTCGAAGGCAAAGTCGCCCTTCTTCGCGCCGTCGCCGTGGCAGTCGTAGCAGTGGTCTTCGAGCACCGGCAGGATGTCGCGTTTGAAATCGACCGCTGCATGGAGCGGGGCGACGGCCAGGAGAAGGAGCGAGAGGTAGGGACGAAGCTTCATGCAGTGCAGGCGATGGAACCGGAGATGCGGGCTAGCATTAGGGGGAATGACAAATGTCCAAGGACCAATGTCCAATGAAACTCCAGGATCCCAACGCGCCAATGACGCGCGCCGCGGTCCTGGGCCCTGGGCATTCCCTGGACCTTGGGCCTTGGACCTTGGTCATTTTCCGCGTCGCTTTCTCCACTTGCGCCGCGCGGGGCGCATCATTACTTTCCGCGCCTCTCCACCGCCAGGGTAGCTCAGAGGTAGAGCAGGGGACTCATAAGCCCTTGGTCGGGAGTTCAATTCTCCCCCCTGGCACCAGCCCGATTTTGCTCTGGGAGAAGGACATTACGGAACGTCATTGACGGCCCTGGATGTTCTGACTCAAGGCCAGCCTGACCACCGATTCCAAGGGACGCTCCCCCTGCTGGATTTGCTGCTACACGAGCGCGACGGGGCAGCGGCTCAAGAAATCGACCAAGATAACCGTAAGACCGCGGCGGGGAGAGAAGCGGAAGGATGGCACGCCAAAGACGGCGGCGAACAAGCGGACGGAAGCGCATGATTTTTGCCGGGTATCGGAGCTCGCGGAGAATGGCGCGAAGGCCGGGAGCCTGACCGAACAGGCCGCAAAGAAGCTGATTGCCGAGATCGTGGAGCG
>JBGSYE010000197.1:0-3154 GCA_041751075.1 Chthoniobacteraceae bacterium | reverse complement strand
CGCGGCGAAGCGCGAGGTGCTGCTCGCGCTGGAGGAAGCCCCGCGTTTCCGCGAAGCGCACGCGCTGCTGCTGGAGATCACGGGCGGCGCGCGGTGAGCGGGGACGCGCAGCTCAGATGAACGGCGTGCGTCCGGCCACGGCGGGTTCCGGAACGGGGAGCGACATGTCCCAGCGCAAGTCCTTCGGCATGGTGTCGAGCTTTGAGTTGAGCGCCATTTCCCAGGTCACTTCCTTGCCAGTGTAGGCGGACATGCGGCCCATGATGCCGGCGAGGGTGCTCTGGGCCATGCGGTCGCCATCGTTGGGAATCTTGTTCGCGCGGAGATCGGCGAAGAGTTCATTGTGCTCGATCTGGTGCGAGCCCGGACTTTTCCCCGTCCATTTCCACGGGTTCGTGCCGACGATCTGCGCGGCATAGCCGTTGAATTCGCAGCGCCCCTTCGTGCCGATGATGGTGTCACGCTGCTCATTGTAGCAGCCGTCCTGGTAGCGCGACTTGAGCACGGCGATGGTCCCATTTTCCCAGGTGTAGGTGATGTCGTGCTGGTCCCAGATGTCGCCGATCTTCTGCTGCTGGCGCGCGCCGCTGGCCACGCATTTCACCGGCGGCACGTCGCGCATCGCCCACATGATTTTATCCACGCTATGCACGCTGATCTCCATGATGAGGTCGCCGGAGAGCCAGAGGAAGTGGTGCCAGTTCCGGAGCTGCCACTCGAGGTCCGTCTGCCCGGCGAGCCGCTCGCCGCTGAAGCGCGAGAGCCGGTTCCCGAGCCGCGTCGAGTAGATCGCGACGATGTCGCCGATGTCGCCGCGATGCACGCGCTCCATCGCTTCCTGATAGCTCGGCTCGAAGCGCATATTGAAGCCGGCGCGGAGGGCGAGCTTCTTCTCTTTCGCGAGCCGCACGGATTCCATCACCGAGCGCACGCCGGCGGGATCGACGGCCATCGGCTTCTCGCAAAAGATGTGCTTGCCCGCTTCGACGGCGGCGCGGAGGTGGGTCGGGCGGAAACCTCCAGGCGTCGCGATGAGCACCAGGTCGATGCCGCTCCCGAGCACCTTCTGGTACGCCTCGAGGCCGGCGAATTTGCGCGCGTCATCGACGCTCACGGAGCCGGGCCTTTCCGCGAACTGCTTGCTCAGGATCTCGCGGCTCTTGTCGATCTGCTCCGGGAAGACATCGCCCATCGCCCACAGCTCCACATTGCTATCGGCCTGCAGTGCCTGCGAAGCGGCGCCGGTGCCGCGTCCGCCACAGCCGATCAGGCCGAGCTTCAGCTTGTCGCTCTGGATGGATGCGGCGCGGACAGCGGGCAGCCCGGCCGCGAGCGCGGCGGCAGCAGAGGTCTGGAGGAAAGTGCGGCGGGAGGGATGGGTGAGGGGATTCATGAGGTAAGTGGGGAAGTGAATCCCCTCGGCCCGCTGCACTTAGCCGGCTCCATGCAGTCGGACTGCCTTTTTTAGAAACGCAGAGACGTGGCTCGATCGAATCGTTCCGGCTTGGATGTCGTACCCACCCGCGCATCTGCTCGACGCGCGCGCGCGGGAGTGCGAATCCTCCATTCGCTCCCCGCAGCGCCTCCATGCCGGTCCTCGATTCGCACTTCCACCCGCCGTGCTGGCTGCGGGATGGCCACCTGCAGACACTCCTCGGCGCGCTCTGCCGGCGGCGGACGGACGCGACATTCGAGCGGGAGCGGCGGGAGTTGGGCGACGGCGATTTCCTCGATCTGGACTGGGTGCGCGGAGGTCATCGGCGGCTGGCGATCCTCTCGCACGGGCTGGAGGGATCGTCGGCGCAGGGATACATCCGGGGGCTCGCGGTGGCGCTCGCGGCGGCGGGGTGGGATGTGCTGGCGTGGAGTTTCCGCGGCTGCAGCGGCGAGCCGAATCGGCTCCCGCGCTTTTATCACAGCGGGGAGACGGAGGACTTGCGCGCGGTCGTCGCGCACACTGCCGGGCGCTACGAGAGCGTCGCGCTGGTGGGCTTCAGCCTCGGGGGGAATATCACGCTGAAATACCTCGGCGAAGCGCCGCCGCACCCGCGCGTGGCGTGCGCCGCCACGATCTCGGTGCCGATCGATCTCGCCTCATGCGCGCGCCGTCTCGACCGGGACTTCGCGAATCGGCTCTACCTCCGGCGCTTCCTCGGCACGATGCGCACGAAGATCGCGGCGAAGGCGCGGCAGTTTCCCAGCGCTTTCGATGTGCGCGGTTTGGAAGGTGTCACCACCTTCGAGCAATTCGATGGGCGCTTCACCGGGCCCCTGCACGGCTTCCGCGATGCGGAGGACTACTGGAGCCGATCGAGTGCGCGGCAGTATCTCGGCGGGATCGCGGTGCCCACGCTCCTCCTGAATGCGCGCGACGATCCCTTTCTCACGCCGCATTGCTTTCCAGAAACTGAAGCCGCGGCGAGCCCCTATCTTTCCCTCGAAGCGCCAGCGTCTGGCGGGCACGTCGGATTCGTGGATCTCGCGCGCGCCGCCGGGCCTTGGTGGACTCGGCGGGTGGTGGAGTTTTTGGACGGAATGGACGCGGTGGACAGAATCGACGGCGCTGGGCAAAGATGACTCCATGGAATCGGAGCCGCTCCTCCCAAAGCACGGGGGCTATCGCAAGCTGAAGAGCTTCCAGATCGCGCAGCTCTGCTACGATGTGACGGTGCGGTTCTGCGATCGGTATGTGGAAAAGTGCAGCCGGACCCACGACCAGATGGTGCAAACGGCGCGCAGTGGCGTGCAGAATATCGCCGAAGGCAGCAAGGCGAGCGGCACGTCGAAGAAGATGGAGATGAAGCTCACGAATGTGGCCCGCGCCAGCCTCGAAGAGCTGTGCCTCGACTATTGAGCGTTGCGAAAGTAGCGGCATCACAGGGCATAGCTAGTCTGCTCATTTGAAAGAAGGATTGGATTAGGTTTCGTTGCTTTTGGAGCGAGCGCATGATGTTGAGCAGACATCGTTTCATGGCGGCCTCGCTATCGATAAACTACTTTGCCAAGCGGGCTTTGGCGTGATTCCACACCTGCTCGTCGGGATTGAGTTCCGGCGCATACTTCGGCAAGGATCCCAAGTGGATGCCTTCCGCGCTCTCCAAGGCAAACTTCCGAACCTTGCCGGAGCTATGGTAACTGGCGTTGTCCGCAATGA
>JBGSYE010000196.1:0-8824 GCA_041751075.1 Chthoniobacteraceae bacterium | reverse complement strand
TTCGGAGGAGTGGCACTGCGCGCGAGGGTTTTGGCATGGCGCGGCGGAGCGCGCCATCCACCAGCGCGGGCTTTGGCCCGCAAAAGCAGAAGCTGGCACCAAGTTTCCCTGGTGCCAGCTCTGTACTTTGTTTGCGATGTGGAGATCGCGCTGGCGGGCCGAGGCTTACGGTGCGCCGGGCAGGATCACCCCACCGTCGGTGGTGCGATGCACGTTCATCGCGCCGATCGGGAGACCCGCGCTGCCGATGATCGTGTCGTTATTGAGGCGCGTGCCCAACTCCGTGAACACCGTTCCCGCACCGGGGACGGTCGAGAGGTAGTAGAGCTGCTGGAAGTTCCACGCGGAGTAGGCACCATTGGCCACTTTCATGCGGTCCGAGAGCGTGACAATCGACGGAGGATTGTCCCCGGCGAGTTCCGACAGGATGACGCCGTCGTAGCCCAGGATTTCCGCGGTGCGCGCGGCACTGAGGCCGGTGCCTTTCGCGGAGCGGGCATCGTTGTAGGTCATGTAGGAGATCATGTAGATCTTCGAGGCCGCGAACTGCACCTGCTCTTCGTCGTCGGTGATAGTGCCGCTTTCGTCGAGGTCCACGAATTCAAACACCGTGGTGCTGTTCGTGGTCTTCGAGTGGTCCGCACGCACGTCGCCGCTGGAGACATGGCCGCCGTTGCCGTCGTTGTTGTTGCCCCACACGGTGGAACGGTAGTCCGGCTGCGGGACGTTCTGGGCGTCGAAGCCGCCATTGGCCGGCGGGATGTAAATGCTCGGCAGGTTGGTCGTACTGCTGCGGTCATAACCGACATACTGCCGAATCGGCTTGGAGGCGCCGACGCCCGTTTCCGACAGGTAGCTGGTGCGGGTGCCCGAGCCGTCATTGCGGCCGGTGAGGAAGACGCGGGTGGTGTCCGTGGGAACGTTCGTGAAGAACGAGAGCGGCACGAAGCCGTTGGTCGCCATGGTGCGGAACTGCTGGGCCGAGATGTTGGTGGGCAGGCGGAGCGAGAGCGCGTCGCCGACTTTCTTGTCATCTGCCCAGGTGCGGTTCGCGATCATCGAGAAGACCACCACGCCGACGGGGCCGCCGGTGAGGCTGAGTCCGCTGACGGGCGTGGCCGATTGGGCGACATCCGAGAAGGACATGTCCGACACGGCGCGCTCGTAGTTATTCGGATCGCCGGCGGGATCGCTGTGGAGCCGGAAGGGCAACTGGGTGCCATTGGCACCGAGCAGGCTTTCCTTGAGATACAACGGATCGTTGTCCGTGAGCGTGACGGGGTCGATGCCCGGGACCGCCACGGCGCGGATGCCTTCCACGGAGCCATTCCAGGAGGTGCGGATGACCGTGGTCCCCGTGATGCCTGGGAAGGTGCCGCGCCACATCTGGGTGGAGCCATTGGTGAAGCTGGTGTTGGACCCGCTCGAAGAAGTGTTCGAGAAGGCGGCGGCGAAGCTGCTCGCGCCGGCGGCGGCGAAGGCGGCATTGATGGCGGTGACGGCGGCCGAACGGAAGGCCGTGGCACCGGTGATTTCGATGAACGTGGTCTGGGCTTGCGCACCTCCCGAGAGGGCGAGCGCCGCCAGAAGGCTAAGCAGGGATTTGATCTTCATAGGTTATTGATGGTGGTATTGGTTGACTGAGTGGGTGGATGGCAACGGGTGACGGTTCACGCGTGGCAGCGGCGGCGGCGGGAGATGAGACCGAGGGTCGCAACGCCGAGGAGCACAGCCGCGGACGGCTCGGGCACATTGGCGGAGAAGGCCACCTGGCCGGCTTGATTGAGGGTGATGGTGCCGAGGTACTCGCCCTGGCCGATTGGTTGGCCCAAGCCGTACTGGGTGCCGGTGCCGTTCGGAGGCGTGATGTCGTTGCGGTTTTGGATGCGGTAGAGATCGAGCGCCATCTCGACGGAGCCAGCGGTGCCAAAAACGCCGTAGGGGCCAGCTGCGAAATTATCCTGTACGCCGCCGCCGATGAAGGCGTAGGCGGTGGATTGGCCAAACGCCGGATTGCCGCCGGTGAAGGGATTTTGATCGTCGATGAACGAAGTGCCCGTGCCCTGCACAAACACCGCTGCCGTTCCGAATTGTTCGATCTGTTCTTTTACCTGCTGCATGGCGCTGGTGATTCCAGAGCCGCTATTGGCGATGGTCGTCGGCGTCGGCGAATTGGCGAAGCCGACTGTGCCGACTCCCTCGCGGAGCTTGGTGAAGTAGATGGTCTGCTGCGGATCGAGATCGAGCAGTTGGGTCGCCGTGGGGCTGGTGCCGCGGAAGCCGATCGCCCCCATCCAGAGGCTCGGCTGGTCGTACCAGAACACGCCGTTGGCGGTGTCGCCAAAGGTGCTCTGGAGCACGGTGCCGAGGTTGGTGATGTTGGCGGCGTTCGGGGAGAACACGCTGCCATCGACGGCATCGCGGAACATCGTGCTGACATTGCCCAGGGCGACCGTCACGGTCTGGCTGGAACCGACCAATCCGCCAGGATTCTGGAAGGTGAGCACCAGATCCGATGGCGCGTGGAAGCTATTTTGCGCCTCGGCGGGCGCAATGATGACCCCGCACGCGATGGTGGTCGCGAGGACGAGGCATTTCATTGGTTTATTCATTTGCATGTGTGGTTTGTGTGGTTGCAACCGCGGCGGAAGCTTCGGGGAATCCGATCTCTGCCGCGGCGCGGTCGGGACTCCACCACCCCCCCACGAAGATCGCATGACGGCCCTGTTACATTTGCGTGCCAATGCGCGCCGGTGGGAGAAACTCCTTCTCCTTACGGGAATTACAGCTCTCAAGGCTCGTTCAACTCAAAGCGGCCGTTGAGCGGCGGGAGTTGAGGGTTGCGTGGATGATTCCAGCCCGTGACCGGACGGCGAATCGTCACCCAAGGCCGGGAACTTCCGCCCGCGCGAGCTACGCCGCTTCCAGCCGGTAGCCGAAACCGCGGATGGTCTGGATTTGCTTCCCGGAGTCGCCGAGTTTCTCGCGGAGTCGGCGCAGGTGGGTATCGATCGTCCGCGTCTCGATCGCCGCTTCGCTGCCCCACACGCGGTCGATCAAATCCTCGCGCGTCAGCACCCGTCCGGAGGCTTTCATGAGTTCCAGCAGCAGCTTGAATTCGATGGCCGTGAGATCCGCGGAAACGCCGCGCGCCGTCACTTGGTGCCGGTCGCGGTCCACCGTGATCTCGCCGATCTGGAGCAGCGTGGCATCGGCTCCATGCTGCCGCTTGCGCGAGATGATCGCCTTGACCCGGAGCACCAGTTCCCGCGGGCTGAAGGGCTTCGCGAGAAAGTCATCCACCCCCAGCTCGAAGCCGAGCACGCGGTCGATCTCTTCATTGCGCGCGCTCACCAGCACGATCGACATCGACGCCGTGGCCAGCTCGCGCTTCAGCTCCCGGGTCACTTCCAGGCCGGTCATCCCCGGCATCATCACGTCCAGCACCACGAGGGTCGGCGCATCGCGGCGCGCCGAGGCGAGCGCCGAAGGGCCGTCCTCCGCGGTGATCACATCGAAGCCGGCACTGGTCAGGTTGCTGCCCACCAGGCGGAGGACATCGGGTTCATCATCGGCGACCAGGATTCGGGTATTCAAGAGGCGGTCTGGGCTGGGAACAGGCGCGGAGTAAGCGTGTCGTTTGTGGCGTTCCAGAGACAGGTGCGTAACAATCGCGGGAACTTTCCCGGCCCGCCGCCGCCTTCTCGGATCCGCTCGGCTGGCGGCCCGCAGTTGCCATTTCCGGATCGTCCGCCTAATCCCTTGGCCATGACGCGGAGGCCTTTCCCATCCCGGTGCCTGATCGATCCTGCACCGCAGCCCCCACTGCGGAACGAGCCATGAGCGAAGTCTTCCTGGAGGCCGTGCGCCCGATCAATCTTCCGCTGACCGTCCTGCTGGCGGTCGTCGCCGGTTACTGGCTGCTCGTGGCGCTCGGCGCCTTCACCCTCGACCTCGAAGGTGACATCGGCGGTCACGCCGACCTGCACGGAGGCCACGATGGCGACGCACACCACCACGCCGACGCTGACTCTGGCTGGTTCTCCAGCGTGCTGCATTTCGTCAATATCGGCGAAGTGCCCGTGACGATCGTGTGCAGCATCCTCGTACTCTGCATTTGGCTGGGCTCCATGATTGCCAACCATTACTGGACTGGCGGCTCGCTCGCGCTGGGCCTCGGCGCGCTCGTCCCCATCTTTCTCGTGAGCGCCGTCGTCACGCGTTACGTCACGATGCCCTTCAAGCCACTGCTGCGCGCGATGAACCGCGAGGGCGAGGAGCACACGCCGGTGGTCGGGCGCACCTGCGAGATCATCACCAGCGAAGCCACCGCCCAATTTGGCCAGGCCCGCATCGACACCAAAGGCTCCCCGATCGTGATCAATGTGCGCCTGCGCACCGTCGCCTCACTCCCGCGCGGAGCGACCTGCCTCGTCGTCGAGGAGGACAAGGCCAACAGCTTCTATTTCGTCGTGCCAGTAACCTCCGAGAAGATCGACTGACGACCACTCATCCTCTTCCTCTTCCTCCTCATCATCCTCGAATGGCTTTGAGGATGACGAAGAGGATGAGGATGAGGAAGACGACTACTTTCCAAACCCACCCAACCTAACTACCCATGACATTCCTCGACACCCTCTTCGGCATCGGCGGCGCGCTCCTGCTGCTTATCATCATCGCCGGCCTGTTCAGCGTGCTCACTTGCTTCCGGAAGGTCGAGCAAGGGCGCGCCCTCGTCCGCAACGGACTCGGCGGCACGCGCGTTTCCTTCTCCGGCATGGTCGTCTTCCCGGTCATCCACAAGGCCGAATACATGGACATCTCCGTGAAGCGGGTGGAGATCGACCGCCAGGGCAAGAACGGCCTCATCTGCATGGATAACATGCGCGCCGACATCATCGTGGCCTTCTTCGTCCGCGTGAATCAGACCTCGGAAGACGTGCTCAAGGTCGCGCAATCCGTCGGCTGCGAACGCGCCTCCAGCCTGCATTCCATCGTCGAACTCTTCGATGCGAAGTTCTCCGAGGCGCTGAAGACGGTCGGTCGGCAATTTAACTTCGTGGACCTGTATAACTCCCGCGAAAAGCTCAAGGAGGGCATCCTGCAATCCATTGGCACAGACTTGAATGGGTTCGTCCTCGAAGATGTCGCCATCGACTATCTCGAACAGACACCCATTACCTTCCTCAACGCGGATAACATCCTCGACGCCGAAGGCATCAAGAAAATCACCGAGCTAACTGCGACGCAGAAGGTGCTGGCCAATCAGATCGATCGCGAGCGCGAGAAGACGATTACCAAGCAAGACGTCGAAACGAGAGAGACGATCCTGGAACTCAACCGCCAGCTCGCCGAAGCCGAGCAAAAGCAGAAGCGCGAGATCGCGAACATCACCGCGCGCGAGGAAGCGGAGGCGAAGAAGGTGGGGTCCGAACAACGCCTGCGCTCCGAGCAGGCGCGCATCGCCGTGGAAGAGGAAATCATGATCGCGGAGGAGAACAAGAGCCGGCAGATCCTCGTCGCGCAGCGCAACAAGGAGCGCACGGATGCGGTCGAGCGCGAGCGCGTGGAGAAGGATCGGCTGGTCGAAGTGACCGAGCGCGAGCGCGTGGTGGCGCTGGCGCAGATCGAGCGCGACAAGATGATCGAGACGGAGCAGAAGGCGATTCAGGTCGTCATCCGCGAGCGGCTCGAAGTGGAGAAGACCGTGGTGGTCGAGCAGCAGCGGATCAAGGATACCGAAGCCTTCGCCGCCGCCGACCGCGAGAAGAAGGTCGCCGTCACCAACGCCGAGCGCGAAGCGGAGAGCGTGCTCATTCGCGACATCAAGGCTGCCGAAGCCGCGAAGAAAGCCGCCGCGCTGCGCGCCGAGCAGGATGTCTTCACGACGGTCCAGCACGCCGAGGGCGAGAAGGAAGCCGCGGAGCTTCACGCGCAGGAACTCCTCATCAAAGCCGAGGCCGAGGAAGCCGCCGCGGTGAAGCAATCCGCCGCGAAGAAGATGATGGCGGAAGCCCTGACCGCTGAAACCGCCGCGCCCGGGCTGGCCGAAGCGCAAGTCCTCGAGGCCCGTGCCAGTGCGATTGCCAAGCAAGGCACCGCCGAAGCCGACGTGCTGCAACGCAAGGCGCTGGCCGAAGCGGAAGGCATCACGCGCAAGGCCGAAGCCATGAAACTGCTCGATGCGGTGGGCCGCGATCACGAGGAATTCAAGCTGCGGCTGAACAAGGATCGCGACATCGAGATCGCGCAAATTCGCGCGCAGCAGGAGATCGCCGGCAGCCAGGCTGCCGTGCTCGGCGAAGCGCTCAAGAGCGCGAAGATCGACATCGTCGGCGGCGACTCGCAGTTCTTCGACCGCATCACCGGCGCCATCTCCGCGGGCAAGGCAGTCGATCGCCTCGTCGATTCCAGCGCCACGCTCCGCGATGTGAAAGACACGTTTTTCAACGGCGACCCCGATTACTTCCACACCCAGGTCCGAGGCTTCATCGATCGCTTCGGCCTCACCAGCGAGGACATGAAAAACCTCACCATCAGCGCCGCCCTGACCCAAATGCTCACGCTCGCCGACGACCAGAAAACCAAGGGCCTGCTCAGCGGCCTCCTCGGCCAGGCCCAGCGCCTCGGCCTCGCGGAAACCCCCGCTGCAAAGATTGCGAAAGCCGGTGCGAAAGCGTGAAACCTTCTCGGAACCAGCGCACTTCGAAACGCTTCGCGCGTCGCCGATCTTGCGGCGAAGCCGCTTTGGAGTGCGGCGCGTCCCCGCGCCGCTTTTGTCCCGCCACGAGACGTCTTATCCGCTCACAGACTGGCAGGCGGCGCTCCGAAACGTCCGCCGCGTGCAAGCTTGTACTCCAATTCACGAATCGTTTTGCGCAGTTCGACGAGGTCTCCTTCCGGAACATGTTTGCTCAGCAACTCGAGCAATTTCCCAGTATCCGGCTTTCCCGTCTCGATGAGCTGCCCGATGTCGCTCTCGTAGATCAAAACCTTGTTCATCTGAAACTGCCGATACAGCGACGGCAGTGCGAACAGCTTGAGCAGGATCATTCCTTCCGCACTGGCCATCCTGACCGGGCGCGAACCGAAGACGCGCACTTCACTCCACTCACGGGCGACAAGACCAAACAGCGGACGCTCCCGCCGCAGGATGTCCACACGCAGCCCGCGAAATTCGCCTTGCGCAAACCACTCGTTGCTTTCCCGAAGCTCGAATCCCTCGACGGATTGGAGATCTTCCACGGCGGTGATCACGTCGATGTCCTGCGTGTTGCGACCGCCGACGTGACTGAGCAATGCCAACCCGCCGACGAGCGTGTAGTCGATCCCGCCCGCGGCGAGCGCGTCGAGAAACTCTTCACCGGCGGCGGCAACATCACGAGGCACGATGGGCTTGTCCCAATTCTTCAGGTCGAAGGCAATGCCGTGGTAGAGAACGTCGGAAATGCTGGGCGGCATGACTTCAAGCTAACGGGTTGCGGGACGAATGAAAGCCTCAGCGATGTCTGACGCTCCCACCCAGCCAGGTCAGGCGCTCGACGAAGGCACCTACGAAATCCTCCGGGCGCGGCTGGCCACGCACGGCGCGGATTTGCGGGCGCGGCTGGAGAAGCTGAACGCGGCGCGGCAGGAGGTCTTCGGTGCGATCGGCACCGGGCTCATCGCCACCGAGCGCGTGACGACGGCGAACAATTGCACACCACGCGACATGATCGCGATCGGCGGCGGGCGCTTCCTGTTTGGCTACAACGTCCACCTTGGGCTGCGCAGCGAGATCCAGCTCGCGGACGTGTTTGCGAGTTATGAACTCGACGGCGAGAAATTCCGCGAACTCCCGCTCGACGCCTTCGCCGACCCGGACTTCGAGGCGGATTTCAAAAGCCTTTACCGCTATTACAAGCACGCGACGTTCACAATGTTCGCCCAGCGCGGGCCGCATCTGTTCATGGAGTTTCGCGTCGGCCAGGCCACGACAGACATCAAGACCTTCAAGTGGCTGTGTGAAGACGGACGGCTCGCCTATCTCGGCAATCGCTTCGACCACGAGCACGTCTTTCCGCCGCAGCACGAGTTCACCTGGACGCGCACGCATCGCGAACTGCACCGCTCCGGACTGCACCCGCACATCTCGGTCGAGGACCGCGTGTTCGTGGAATGCGTCGGCGGCGACCTGACGATCAAGGTCGAGGATAACACCGCGACCGGCGAAGGCATTTACAGCGAGCCCGTCGATCACCGCGATCAGACGCTCGACGATGCGGAGATATTCTACGCCATCGTTGGCAGCCTCATTCTGCTCCGCGTCCGACCGTATCAGGAGAAACCGTTCCGCCATTTCGTCTTCAACGAAAAGCTCAAGGAGGTGCGGCGCATCGACGCCATCGAAGACTCGTGCGTGCTGCTCCCAGACGATCACGGCATCCTCTTTTCGCGCGGCTATTACCTGCAAAGCGGCGAGTTTAAGCAGTTCGAAACGGGGCTCGCCGACATGCGTTTCCAGCGCCGCCTTGCTTCTCCGAATGGCGAGGATTTCCTCTTCGCCTTCTACAATCGCGAGGGCGGCGACTACGTGCTGCTCAGCTACAATCTGATCGCGCGCAGCGTCGAGACGCCGATCCTGTGCAGCGGGTTTTCGCTGTTTGAAGATGGCCGCATGGCGCTCTTCCGCAGCGACGCGGAGCCGCAAAAGCATCACGTCATTCAGCTCTGGCAGACGCCGTATGTCGGCGCGTCGTGGCAGCCGGCGGAGCGGCCCGATAACTACCTGTACAAGATCGGAAACCCCGAACTCGTCGCCGCGATGGCCGAGTGCCAGGAGGTG
>JBGSYE010000195.1:0-14986 GCA_041751075.1 Chthoniobacteraceae bacterium | reverse complement strand
GGCGCTGGCGCTGGAAGCGGGGCAGTCGCGCGACGCGGAGCGGCTCACGGCCATCGCCGGCCAGATGCGGGCGGGGACTCCGGCCGAGGTGCATGGCCTCGCGCATGAGCACGAATTGGAGGCGCTGATGGCGACGTATGCGGATCAGCGGGAACGGGCCGAGTACGTTTTGAATCCACCGCCGATCGGCGAGCTCGTGGAAGCGTCGCTGCCACCGGCGCCGGTCGCGAAGAAAGCGCGGACGACGAAAGCGAAGAAAACCGAGGTGCTCGAAGAAAAGCCGAAGCGCAAGACCGCGAAGTCCGTGGCAGCCCTTGCGCCCGTCGCGGAGCGTCGGTGGGTGCCGCGTTATCCGCGGGTCTATGTGGATCGCCCGCGCGCACAGTTTGCGCAGTGGTACGAATTTTTTCCGCGCTCGGCGGAGGGGCGCGGCGACCATGGTTCGACCTTCCGCGATTGCCTGCCGCGCGTGGACGACGCGCGGGCGATGGGCTTCGACGTGATCTATTTTCCGCCGATCCATCCCGTCGGCGTCACCGCGCGGAAAGGGCGCAACAACTCCGTGACCTGCGAGCCCGGCGAGCCCGGCGTGCCGTATGCGATCGGCAATCGCCACCAGGAGTGCCCGAACGGCGGCGGACACAAGGATGTGGCGCCCGAGCTGGGCACGCTGCAGGATTTCGCGTGGCTGGTGGGAGAAATCCACGCGCGCGGGATGGAGGTCGCGCTCGATTTTGCGCTGAACTGCTCGCCCGATCATCCCTACGTCCACGCGCACCCGGATTGGTTTTACCAGCGGCCCGACGGCACCATCAAATACGCCGAGAATCCGCCGAAGAAATATCAGGACGTCTATCCGCTGAACTATCACAACCCGGACTGGCGCGCGCTGTGGGACGAACTCACGAGCGTCATCGAATTCTGGTGCGAGCACGGCGTTCGCATCTTCCGGGTGGATAATCCGCACACGAAACCCGTGGCGTTCTGGGAATATCTGATCGGGCGTGTGCAGCGGCGTTCTCCCGACGCCATCTTTCTGAGCGAAGCCTTCACGCGGCCGAGAATGATGAAGACGCTGGCCAAGGCGGGCTTCACGCAGAGCTACACCTACTTCACCTGGCGCAATACCAAGCAGGGGCTCACCGACTACTTCACCGAGCTGACGCAGGGTGAGTGCGCCGAGTACATGCGGCCGAATCTTTTCCCCAACACACCCGACATCCTCCCGAGCTTCCTGCAATTTGGCGGGCGCCCCGCCTTCCTCATCCGCGCCGTGCTCGCGGCCACGCTGGCACCGACCTACGGCATCTACTCGGGCTTCGAGCTGTGTGAAAATGCGGGGCTCGACCGGAAGGCGTGGGACGCCGCGAGCGACGTGCGCCAGTTCCTCCACCTCTGCGACCACGACTACAAGCAACTCGCCCGCGAGGAGTATTTCGACTCGGAGAAATACCAGTGGAAGGAGCGCGACTGGAATGCGCCGGGGAACATCAAGGAGACCATCACGCGGCTCAATCGCATCCGGCGGGAAAACCGCGCGCTGCATCAGCTCCGCAACCTGCGCTTCCAGCAGGTGGAAAACGATCTCGTCCTCTACTTCACCAAGATGACCGAGGCGCGCGACAACATCCTGCTCATCGTCGTTTCGCTCGATCCCTTCCATGCGCAGGACGCCTTCATCCATGTGCCGGTCGAGCAGTTCGGCTGGCTCGAAGGGCAGACGTATCAGGTGCATGATCTCCTGAACGACGAGCGCTACCTGTGGAGCGGCTGGCGCAATTTCGTGCGCCTCACCCCGGAGCGGCCCGCGCACATCTTCCGCGTCCGCCGCCGCAGCCACACCGAGCGCGATGTCGAACATTTCCTGTAGCCGCCGCTCCGATACAGAAGGCGCAACCCCGTGAAAAACACGCTCAGCATGACTGCGGTTTTTTTGCTGGAGCGTCTGCTGGCCTGCGCAAATCGCAAGTTGCTCCGAGGACGGCAGGAAATCCGCAGTTGAGTGGGAGTCGCGCCAGCTTCTAAGTTTCACTTCGCCACTGCGATTTCCCCTTCACTCCTTCAACACCCATGAACGCCTCCGATAATCCCAACTCACGCCGCACATTCCTCAAGTCCACCTCCGCCGCTGCGATCGCCGCCAGCACGATCGGCTTCCCCTCCGTGCTCCGCGGCGCTGGGCCGACTGGGAAGCTGAAGGTCGGCTTCATCGGCTGCGGCGGACGCGGCACCGGTGCGGCGAATCAGGCGCTCAGTGCGGAGAGCGACACGGTGCTGTGGGCCATGGGCGACGTCTTCGACGACCGGCTCCAGACGAGCAAGGCAATCCTCGAGAAGCAGCACTCCACCAAAGTCGATGTGCCGAAGGAGCGGCAGTTCGTCGGGCTCGACGCGTATGAGAAGGTGATCGATAGCGGAGTCGATGTCGTGCTGCTCACCACGCCGCCCGGCTTCCGCCCGCAGCATTTCAAGGCCGCCGTCGCCGCGGGCAAGCACACCTTTCTCGAAAAGCCGATGGCGACCGACGCGCCCGGCTATCGCTCCGTGCTCGAGTCTGTGGCCGAGGCGAAGAAGAAGAACCTCGGGGTCTGCGCGGGCTTTTGCTGGCGCTACCACCCGGCCATGCGCGAGACCTTTGCCCGGATGAAAGGCGGCGAGATCGGCGACATCCTCGCGAACTACAACAACTACAACGGCGGCGCGAGCGACCGTTACCAGAAATACCAGCGGGAGAACTGCAAGACCGATCTCGAATGGCAATTGCGCCGCTGGTACTATTTCACCTGGCTCTCGGGCGATCACCTCGTCGAGCAGGCCTGCCATAGCATCGACAAGATGGCGTGGGTCTTCGGCGACAAGCCGCCGGTCAAGTGCGTGGGCCACGGCGGACGGCAGGTCCGCACCGAGGAGAAATACGGCAACATCTACGACCACTTCGCGATCGTGTATGACTACGAGATGGGCCGCCGCGGTTTCCACTTCAGCCGGCAGATGGCCAACACCGCGGGCTCCAACACCGACAGCTTTTTCGGCTCGAAAGGTATCTGCGAAATCAATGGCTCGCTGAAGCAGTGGTATATGAAGGACCTCGATGGCAACGTGACATGGCGCTACAAGGGCGATCCCGAGGACATGTATCAGGTCGAGCACAACGAATTCTTCGCCTCGATCCGGAAAGGCGAGCCCCTCAATGACGGCGACCGGATGGCCTCGAGCACGCTGCTCGCCATCATGGGCCGCATGGCCGTTTATACCGGACAGGAAATCACCTGGGAGATGGCCGAGAAGTCGCAGGAGAGCCTCGTGCCCGAGAAACTCGATTGGGACATGGAACTGCCCACGCCTCCGGTGGCCATGCCGGGAGTCACGAAATACATGTGAGCGGCGGCCCTTCCGGCAGCTCCACCTTAAAAAACTCAAGGGCGCGCTCCGCGAGGAGCGCGCCCTTTTGTGTGAATCGGACGATTGCCGCCTAGTTGTTGAACTCGGCTTCCGCGCCGGCGTGGCTCGGGAGCAGGTGATCGATCGGCTTCTCTTTCTTCTGGAGTGCCCGGCGCAGTTTCATCAGCGCGATATTCTGGAGCTGACGGATGCGCTCGCGGGTGACGCCGAATTTCTTGCCGACTTCCTCGAGCGTCTTGGCTTTGCCGCCGTCGAGCCCGAAGCGGGAGAAGATGATCTTCTTCTCGCGGTCATCGAGCACCTTCAGCAGGTCGCCGACTTCGTTGCGGAGATTCTGATCGCGGAGCTGCTCAAACGGGGTGAGAGCTTCGAGATCGCCGACGATTTCGCCGAACTCCGTCGAGTCGTCATCACTGATCGGCGCGTCGAGTGAAGCCGGGCGGATCGAGACGGTCTTGAGCTGCGAGATTTTCCCCGCGGCGAGGCCGACTTCTTCGGCCAGCTCGTCATCGGTGGGTTCGCGCCCGAGCTCTTCGCTCATCTGCATCGCGACACGGCGCATCTTCGAGATCTTGTCCACGAGATGCACGGGCAGGCGGATCGTCTTGGACTGATTCGCGAGGGCGCGCTTGATGGACTGCTTGATCCACCACGCGGCGTAAGTCGAGAGCTTGCCGCCCTTGGCGGGGTCAAAGCGTTCCACCGCCTTCATCAGGCCGATGTTGCCTTCGGAGATCAGGTCGAGCAGAGGCAGGCCGAGATTCGCGTAATCGTGCGCGATCTTGACCACCAGCCGCAGGTTCGAGCGGATCATGAGCGAGCGGGCTTCCTTGTCGCCTTTCTTGATCTTGGCGGCGAGGTCGATCTCCTGCTGGATGGTCAGCAGCGGGATTTGCCCGATTTCGCGCAGATAGATTTTGATCCCGGAATCGGAATCTTCTCCAGCTTTGTAGTTCATGTTGGGTGCCTCGGCTTTCTTTTTGGAGCAGCTTTTGTGCGGAAGTGGTTACGAGTCTTGGACGTGCTGCGGACGGGATTATTTCAAATCGCGGTGGTTTCTTTGCTTTGAACGATTGTGAGAGAGCTAAGGGTCGGCGGCAAGAAAAAAGTTTATCACGCGGCGTCAGTAGTCAACTCCCTTAAGTAATCACGTATTCCGACAGGTTTCCTTAGACGCCGTTCAAAGCTTTTTACTTCCCCACGCGCTTCTGCAACCTTCGCCGAGTGTTGGCGAAAACCTATTCGGCTGCTGTGTACGGCGTGGACGCCTTTGAGGTCGAAATCGAGGTGAACTCGGCCAAAGGGAAGCCGGTTATAGTCGTGGTGGGCCTCCCCGATACCGCCGTGAAGGAGAGCCGGGACCGCGTCACAACCGCCGTGGGAAATAGTGGTTACCGCTGGCCGCCGGGACGCACGACGATCAACCTCGCGCCGGCGGATGTAAAAAAGGAAGGCCCCTCCTTCGACCTTCCTATCGCACTCGGGATGATCTCCGCCTCGCAAGAGATCGAGATTCGCAATGCGGAGCACTACTGCATCGTCGGCGAGCTCGCGTTGACGGGGCAGGTGCGTCCTGTGAAAGGAGTTCTCCCGATCGTCATCGAAGCCCGAAACCGGGGCCGCAAAGCAGCGATCGTCCCTGCCGAGAATGTCCGCGAGGCCGCGATGGTCAGTGGCATCGATGTCTTCGGCGTGCGGAATTTGCGCGAAACGTACGAATTCCTGTCCGGTGAGACGATGCTGCAACCGGTCCGCGAGGACGTGACGCAGTTCTTTGCGCGGCATCAGAACTATGAGGTGGATTTCTCCGAGGTGCGCGGCCAGCACCATGCGAAGCGCGCCATCGAAGTCGCCGTCGCCGGGGCGCACAATCTCCTGATGCTCGGCCCGCCCGGTTCTGGGAAATCGATGATTTCCAAACGCGTCCCGACGATCATGCCGCCGATGACGCTCGAAGAGGCGATCGAATCGACCAAGATTCACAGCATCGCCGGCCTCCTCCTCGACCCCGCGCATTCCTTCGTGGCGACGCGCCCCTTCCGCGCTCCGCACCACACCATCTCCGACGCCGGCCTGCTCGGCGGTTCTGCGAATCCAACCCCGGGCGAAATCAGCATCGCGCACAATGGCGTACTCTTTCTCGACGAACTTCCAGAATTCCGCCGCCAGACTCTTGAAGTGATGCGCCAGCCGCTTGAGGACGGTCGCGTGACGATCTCGCGGGCCGCCGGCTCGATGACCTTCCCCGCAGAGTTCATCCTCGTCGCGGCCATGAACCCGTGTCCCTGTGGCTTTTTCGGTGACCCCCGACGTGAATGTCGGTGTTCACCCTTGCAGGTGGAGCGCTATCGCGACCGTATCTCCGGTCCGCTTTTGGACCGCATCGACATCCACGTCGAAGTGCCGGCCGTGCAGTATCGAGAAATGTCGAGTAACGAACCGGCCGAGGCGTCGGTAGTTATCCGTGAGCGAGTGCAGCGAGTCCGTGACTTACAGCATAGACGATTTGAGGGTAAGGCGAAGGTGCGCACCAATGCGCGAATGACAAGCAAGTTAATTAAAACTTACTGTCAACTAGGAGAGGAGGCCGAAGGAATGCTCAGGATGGCGATGACTGAACTCAATCTAAGTGCGCGAGCCTACGACCGAATTCTAAAGGTCAGCCGAACTATTGCCGATCTCGAAGATTCTGAAGGCATTGGCGCGAATCACATCGCGGAAGCCATCCAATACAGAACCCTTGACCGCAAACTATGGGGCTAATAGTTAGATAATCGGAGTCCGCTTATTTGATGTTCACGGGCCATTCCGACTAAGGCGCAATTCATTACTACGGCGGAAACATTCAGGATGGGAATCACTTCGCTAAAAACCCCAAAGAAGCGAGTAATGCAACACATCGCGTTCATCACCGCACTGCTGCTCTCTCCGCTGGCAGCTCTTACTTCTTGTTGCGGCTGCCCCGAAAGAAAGTTTGTTCCGAATTCATCGATTGGACGCTCCCTGACCCCCCCCGCGGAATTGAAACTTCTCATCCTGCTCTTTGCGAATATATTCACTGTAATCTGGTTGGTTTTTTCCCCGCCCCCCGGTTCCCGTTTTCCAACAGAAACGCTGTCCTTCCGCGCGAAGCGAAGCGGAGTTGAGAAGTGACAGCGCCTCCTTTTCTGCACGCGCAACGCCCCACTTTGCGCAAGAGTGGAAAGTGGCAGGAGTCGCGCGGCCTAAAACGGCAGCACCGCGCGCAGACGGAAGAAGAGTCGATCTTCCGCGCTGATGGCGGGCGCGGCCTCGTAAGTGGCGACGTCGAACTCGGCATCGAGAGGCGCGGTGCCGACGAGTGTGGCGGGGATGGTCCAGTCGAGCAGGTCGCGTGACGCTTCGACGGCGTAGGTGAGATTGTGCGTGCCGGGTTTGCGCCGCGGAATGTTCCAGCGGAAGCGATCGGCGGCTACGATGGGACCGTCGTAGAGCGCGTCCTCGCGCCACTGTGGCTGGCCGCCGAGCGCGTATTCGAGCAGGCGGGGGAAACTGTCGTCGTCGTCATCCGCGAGCCAATCGACGACGGCGGCGCCCAGATACCGGCGGTGCCAGGTGAGGGATGAGGTCTCGGGAGTGGCGGCCAGCGCGGCGATCTCGCCCGCGCTGAGCGCCCGCGCGTAGATGCGCGCGTCGTCCATCGTGCCGCTCCAGAAGCGGCCTTGGATGTCGGAGCCGATCTTCGCGTTGCCGCTCACGGCGGTGTTCAAGGCGAACGCCGTGCTTGTGGAAATCGTCTCCAGCGTGCCGTCCACATAGAACTTCACGTCTGCTGCGTTCGGCGTGCCATCGTTCTCGAACGTGCAGGCGACGTGATGCCACTGGCCGTCATTGATCGCGCGCGTGCCGACCACCAAGCCTGCGGTGATCTCCGCGCGGATCACGCCGGCGGTAGTCATCAGGAAAGTCCACTTGCTACCGTTGTTGTTCGGCCCCCAGGCGATGATAGGGCGATTGATTCCGGTGGAAGTGGTCTTCACCCACGCCGCGCAGGTGCGTGCAGCGGTCCCGAGGACGCCGGTAAAATTGTCCACGCTCACGAAGTCATCCACGCCATCGAATTGCAGACCGCGATTACTTTTCCCCGCGACCCACTGCGCCGGGTTGTTCATGAAACCCGTGAGCGTCGCGGGCTGTCCGCCGGCTTCATAGGTCACGAGGCCGCTCGTCTGATTGAACGGAAACCAAAAGTCGCCATCGCTGAAAGTCACTGCGACGCGCACCGTCGCCGTCGAGGTCTCCGCGCCGTCGCTCACGGTGTAGGTGAAGGCATCGGTGCCGAGAAAGGTCGAATCCGGCGTGTAACGGATCGCGTTGCCGACCAGCGCGACGCTGCCGCGTTGGGGAGTGCCGATGCTTTGCACAAAGAGCGGCGCTGGTGTGCCGTCGTCCGTGTCATTGGCGAGCACTGCGATATCCACCGCGGTCGCTTGCGGGGTCGTCGCGGCATCATCGAGGGCGACGGGCGGCGTGGACGCTGGAGCGAACGGGATGGTGACGACGGTGACGGCGTGATGCTTGAAAGTCGCCGTGAACGAGCGTCCGTCCACAGCTACGGTCGCGGGCTGGGTTCCGCTGTTCGTGCCGTTCAAGTTTGCGGCATTCCCCTGCCACCAGAGCGACGAGATCGCGCCAGTCACGATGCCGCTGTTGAGCGCCACGTTCACATTCAGCAGCGATGCGCCGGGGTTTGCGACCCAGAGGTAAAGCATGCCATCCGTCGCGTGGTAGTAAGTCTGATACAGCGGCGTGCCAGCCGGATCGCCCTTGCTGAAAGCCGGCGCGGATATGCCGCAAGGCGTGGAGCCCACCATGGTGCGCATCTCGTGGCGTTTGATTAGTGCGGCGATGGAATTGTCGTCGCTGCCGGTGGACCAATGGACGAAGGAATTCACGCCGTTCAGATTCGAGGTGAAGATCACGGCCAGCGCATCGCGATACACCTGCTGAAGGTCGGTGCTCGTGCCCGTGGCGGTGTGGATTTCCGTATGCCACATCGGCTTCCCGCCGGAGAGCGTCGCGAGCGTCTGCCAGTCGCTCGAAGAGCCGCTGTTGTGTTGCGGGTAAAAGTGCGAGCTCACGATGTCGATTTGCTCTCGCGCGCTGACGTTGCTCAGAAACGAAACGGCATTGTCCCAGCCACCGCTGCTCGACAGGCTGAAAGTGCATGGCCCGACGATCTGCGGGATCGGCAATCCACGGATGGCCAGTTCGCTCTTGAGATTCGCCGCGACGACGCCAAAGCGGTCCGGTGTGAGGCACTGGCCGGTCTCATTGCCAGGACCGACGTAGTGAACCGTGTGGCCTTTACCTGCCATGAAGCTCACAAAATCGGCGAGTAGCCGCGCATACTCGACGACCAGAGGTTTCTTCGCCGGGTTGGAAAAAATGGTCCCGTCCTCGGTGGACTGCACCCACGCGGGAAATGTGTTCACGCCTTGCAGCTTGAGCGAAGCAAAGATTTGGATCGCTGGGCGGACTGCGACGACCTGGCCGAGACTCGTCAGTTCCGTCGTGTATCGCGCCTCATTGACGGTGCCGTCTTGAAAGTGCGCATCGGCGAAGATGGGAAAGCGCACGAGGTTCGCGGGCACATCGCCGTAGAGTTTCTGCGCCTCCGCCGGCGTGTCGAGTCGCTCGGGAAAAGCCTTGAGATCCCATCCCCACCGCTGCACCTGCGGTCCCGTCGCAATGAGCGGAGAGACCGCGATATCCACCGCGGATACAGGCAGCCAAAGCAGGGCGAGCAGTGTTAGGATAACGGTCGCGGTTCTCATGGGACTTTGGGGGTGTTCCTGGCAGGCACGTCGGCCCACTCGCCCAAGCTCTGCTCAAGCTGTGCGCGCCGTCGCGCGGCGTTTTCCTCAAACAATTCAACTTTGCGCGCGAGCTTCAGCGCCTCATTTTCCTTGTGGCCTTCGGACGGGAAGGATTTCGAGGGCATCAAATCCCGTTCGGTTTTCGCCACCTGCAAATCAGCGAGCGCCTTCTCCAACGGCCACTGCGAGGGCGTGATCACACGCTCACCCTGCTCTGACATGCGCCTCGCCGCTTCTTCCACGAGTGGCGCGCATAGCATCGCGACTTCCGGATTGGCCTGCTCGATCTGCTTGAACAAGGCGAGCGTAGCCGCATCGTCATGAAGATAGGCATTGATGCTGTCCACATCCGCGAAGAGACCGAAGTCGCCGCGGCCTGCCGCCAGTTCGCGCGACTTCTGGTCGCGGGTTTCGACCAACGCCTGCTTCGCCTTGGGAAAACGCAGTGCGAGTTCGGCCCAGTCAGACAGCCAGAAGGACAGGCGGACGCCAAAAGAGCCCGGCGCGACTTTCGACGCGTGATGGTGAAGCCATAAGTGCCGCTCCAATGCCTCCTCGTAACGCACGAGTTCCTGCAAAGTTTTCGCGTCGGTGGAAATCTTCCGCACGTCCTCCGTTGAAATCGGTGCGGGCGAAGGTGACCACGATTCCGTAGCGGCGGCAGGCCTTGCGTTCTCTGCCCGCTGCGGTGGCGGCTGCATCACGCCCGAATTCACTCCCGGCGATGGGCGCCAAAAGACGCTGATGACTTTGCCTACCACAGCCTCTCGCTGGACCTCTGAGTCTGGTTTGCTGTTCTTCTGCAATGTCAGCATCGTTGGTCCTACCTGCGTCACACGGGCGACCCATATTTTATCTTCGTGCCGATAAGCCACGATGTCGCCGGGCGCATAAGTGGAGGTTAATTTCCATACGAGGATGCGGCTGCCCTTTGTGATTTCGGGCGACATCGAATTGTTTGGCACGACGAAGGGGTGAATGACGAAGGTGCGGAGCAACAGAATCACCGCGATGGCTGGCACAACCGAGCGCCCTACGGTGCGTTTCCAAGACTCGGTGCGTGTAGAGGAAGCGGTCTTGATGTTCCTCGCCAGCATGTAAAGAAATGCGGCACCGGCGAGAAGGATGGTCGTGGCCAGTGCGACAGGTAGCACGACGTTTGAACCAACACCGGCTCCGGCGAAGAGGGACCGGTTGAGCAATGGCCCCTCCGACAACCGTAGCAACCAAAGGGCTCCAAAGATTGCCAAACAAAGCCCGAGGACCCACACATCCCAGCCCTGCCAGCGGGGTTGGGTTTGGAGTTCCGGCTTCGGACGGTCGGGCGGGTCGTTTGCCTCTCGCAGGGTCCGCCGCACGTTCTGCGTGATCCAAATGGCACCCTGCAACACCACGAAGAGCACCAAGCCCAACGTGATCCATTCTGCGGCATTCAGGCGGGTGCTTTGGGGGCGAGTGGCCGATACAAACTGCAAAATGACGACGGGTGCGGCCACGAGGAGGAGCGGCCAGAGCATTCCCAACGCAAACAGCGCCTCGGGATGCCGCGGCCAGGAGTCCGTCTCATTGGCGGCCTCCCTCCGGAACGCTCGCAGCACCGCCCAAATCAGGAGCGCCGGGCCCGACCCAATGCCGAACACCTTTGCGAAGACGATCAGCATTTGCCCAGTCGTCGCGGACTCCACCGCCTTTTCACCTCCTCGCCCGAGCGATGCGATGAGGGACACTGCGAAGAATGCCATTGGCAGAATGCCGCCGGCGACGATCAGCCAAACAACACGCCTCCTCCAGAGGGCTCTTTGAGCTTTGGCTTCGGGAGAACCCCTTGTTTCCGACAGGTCCACACCGCGTCGGGCCGCGGCTTCACTGAGGTATGCGGCGCCGATCAATCCAAACATTCCGAGGAAGGCGAAGGCGGGCCAGAACCAGCGCCATCCGGGGACGATCGCAAGCACGGCGAGGCACCCGATTAAGCCGAGACGGGAGAGATTGAGCGCATTGATGGCACCGGACGACGTGACGCTTCCGAACAGCTTCTCCCAAAAGCGGACGTATCCGGTTTTGATGGCGGGTCCTGTCGTGAGCCGGAAACCCCACGAGGTGACGTATTCGGAATTGGCCGCATTGGGGATGGCCGCCGAGCCGTTCGCAATCGTGTCCACCTGCATGCGAAACTCGCCTGCCGTCTGATACCGAAGCTCTGGCGTCTGCTCCAGCGCGCGCAGGACGATCTCATCGAGACGCACGTCGATCTGCACTTTGCGCGAAGGCGGCTGGAGGTTGTCGGCGGGGAGTTCGCCGGTGAGCATCTCATAAAGCACCACACCGAGGGAGTAGATGTCCGCGCGATGATCGGTGGCGCGATGCGCCTTCTGCTCGGGGGCCATGTATTGCGGCGTGCCGGCTGCGATGGATTGTGGCACAGCCGTCCCAGCTGTGGGGTCGGGGATCACAGGCGAAACACCTGTGCCGCTTTCGCCGAGCATCTTCGCGATGCCGAAGTCGGCGATCTTCACGCGGCCCTCTTTGTCGAGCAGCAGATTCTCTGGCTTGATGTCGCGATGCACGATGCCGTGCTCGTGCGCGTATTGCAGCGCCTCGCACACGGGCGGCACGATGGCCAGAGCCTGCTCCGGCGTGAAGCGGCCCGCCTTCATCGCCTGCCGGAGATTCACGCCGTCCACATACTCCATGAGCAGAAAGTAAAAGCCGCCTGCCTGTCCAAAGTCATACACGCCGACGATGTGCGGATGGTTCAGCGCCGCGAGGGCTTGCGCTTCCTTTTCAAAGCGCGCCGCAAACTGCGGATCGTCCGCCCGCTCCGGCGCGAGCAGCTTCAGCGCGACGAGACGGTTCAGCGATTTCTGCCGCGCCTTATAGACCACACCCATGCCGCCGCGTCCGAGGCATTCGAGGATTTCGAGCTGCGGGAACTGCGGGGCGAGTTCTTCGGGCGTGAGCGGTGGCACTTGGGTGGCGTTCTCGCCTGGCAGCGCGGTATCGGTGGTGAAGTTCAGCGCGCCGAGGCAGCGGGCGCAGAGGCCGTCCACGCTAGCGTAATCGAGCGAGGCACCGCAGCGCTGGCAGAGAGAAGGGGAGGCGGTGCTCATACTCATGCAATAAGGATGCGCGGGTATTTGTGGCGAAGAACGCGAAGATTTTTCACTCCCGGCCCAGGGCGGCGATGACGGCGCGCATTTCCTCCTCCACGTCCGCAGGGTCGGCGACGGTGCCTGCGACTTCCTCGCGGAAGACTTCTCGAAAGCGTTTCCGCAGGCGATGCACAGAGCTCCGGGCCGAGACGGGCTCCATCTTCAGAACTGCGGCCAGCGTCGCGTAGTCGGTGCCGCCACGCTCGGCGGTAAGGGAAGATTTAAGCTGCTCGAACTCGGCGAGCCGGCCCGCCGTTTCATGCTCGTCGCGCAGGCGGCGCATCACCGTCTCCAGCAGCGTGAGCGCCCAGCGCCGTTCGAACAGGGACTCGGCGGACACGATACTGGAATCGGGCATGGGGATACGCTCCGCCGCCCCTAGGTCCAGACTGATGATCTCCGCTGCGCCGCCACGCTTTTGCGTCTGCGCGCGGTCCCATTCATTCGCGAGGAAGCGTTTCAAGGCCATGAGCAGGAAGGAGCGGAACCGCCCGTGCTCCCGATCCGCCGCGGTGAGCCAGTCCCTTTCCAGCAAGCGGGCGAAGAAGGACTGCGTGAGATCCTGAGCATCGTGCACCGCATGTCCGCGCTGCCGGACATAGGCATACAACGGCGGCCAATACTGCCGGCACAGCGCCTCCAGCGATTGAAACGCATCTCGCGAGGATTTCCCCTGCGCGGCAAGCACTACGGACCAGCGCGTGGTCTGGAACGCTGGGTGGCGGGTGGGGAAGGGCTTGGGCGAATCGGAGGCAGGCATCAGTCTTCATCATAAGCAAAGCCGCGACGATGTGGCGGGGAAAGGAACTCCGCGTCACGGCGAACACCGACATGACCATGGCGGTGCAGGATGCCGACACCTTCACCGGTCCCTCGACCGATACCGCGCACACTCGCCGCCTCACGCGGATGCGGTTGACCCGAAAGGGACTGTGATTTGCGCGAGTTGTTCGCTGCCAAAGCCTGACTCAGTTGCTTTCGGAGGCCCGTTGGGCGAGCAAATCACGGAAATGTGCCCGGCTGGAGAACCCCAATCAGCGCTGCCTTTGTTGCGTCATGAATGAAGAACTCGTTCGATCTGCTGTAGGAATCTACCTCCGGGCTCGCGCTCGCCACGCTCCCACTTCGCGAGCGTGCTCGGATCGACACCAATCTGGCGGGCAAATTCCTTCTGCGTGATGCCACGTGCCTTCCGGCGATTCACCAAGCGCTATGCCATTGTGGCGCCCTTAGGAAATGGATTGAACCCCAAGAAGCGGGTGACCCCAGCCATGTGGCCAACTCGGGGAGCAGCATGGCCCTTTTCCCAATTCGTAACCGTCGCTTTAGAACAGCTGACGATTTGCGCCACATCGGCTTGAAGGAGCTTGAGGTCGAGGCGGCGTTTGCGGATCATCTCGCCAATGCTCTTCGGATTCTCCGGATACCCCGCAACCTCCTTGAAATATGGGCCTTGTGGGCACCGAGCCCCACGTAGTGTTGCCTGACAAAATGGCAACGCAACCATGTCCGTGTGGATACTTCGGCGATCCGAAGCGCGAATGTCGCTGCTCGCCGATTCAGGTCGAGCGATACCGTGACCGCATCTCCGGCCCACTGCTCGATCGCATCGACATCCATGTCGAGGTGCCCGCCGTGCAGTATCGCGAGATGGCCAGCAATGAACCCGCGGAAGCCTCCGCGGCCATCCGCCAGCGCGTGGAGACTGCAAGGCAGGTCCAACTCGCACGCTTCGATGGAAAGGGGAAAGTCCGCACGAATGCCCGGATGACGAGCAAGCATATCAAGGCGTTTTGCCAGTTGGGCGAAGAGGCCGAAGGGATGCTCAAAATGGCGATGACGGAACTCAACCTGAGCGCGCGCGCGTTCGATCGCATCCTGAAAGTGGCTCGCACCATTGCGGACCTCGACGCTGCCGAGCGAATCGCCGCGAATCACATTGCGGAGGCCATCCAATACAGAACCCTCGACCGTAACTTGTGGGCTTGACGAAGTCGTCCGGGGCTTTAGCCCGCCGGCGCGGCCTTTCGCGAGCTTGAAGCGCGAGACATCTTTGCTCCACCCCGACTTCTCTCGATGAAGGCCGTCTTTGAGAAAACGCCGCACGCGCAGTGGGAATCCTTCCACTGCGAAGTCGTGCGGGGGGCAAGCTACCATGCGCTGTGGCACTTCCATCCCGAATACCAGCTCACCCTCGTGCTCCAGAGCCGCGGCCACCGCATGGTCGGCGATCGCATCACGCCGCTACGTCCCGGAGATCTCGTGCTCGTGGGCTCGAATCTGCCGCACGTCTGGCACCAGACCGCCTCCGGCGGAAGCTCGAAACTCGAAACCCGAAACTCGAAACGATCCGAGTCTGCCGTGCATGCGATCATCGTGCGGTTTCTCGACTCGTTTCTCGGGGCGGAGTTTCTGGAGAAGCCGGAGATGGAAGCGGTGCGCCAGCTCCTGCGGCGCTCGGCGCGCGGGCTTGTGATCAGCGGGAAGACGCGCGATCTCGTCGCTCAGCGGATGCACGATCTGGCGGCTGGGCGCGGACTGACGCGCATCGTCGAGCTGCTCGCCATCCTCGAC
>JBGSYE010000194.1:0-2514 GCA_041751075.1 Chthoniobacteraceae bacterium | reverse complement strand
ACGCCACGGCCCCGCGAAAGCTCGCCGTGCCGCTGCCGTAGAGCGAGGCCACGCCTTTGAAATTCGCGTTCGCCCCATTCGCATACGCGACGAAGACGACGGCGAGGAAGAGCAGTGCGGTCATGGTGTAGAGCGAGTGCGACGAGAGGCCACTCGCTTCACTGTGCGTCGGGAAGCGAGTGGCCTGTCGGCACACTCGCTCTACGCCGCGCTCACTCCGTCGTCTCCGCGGGGAGCGACTGATCCTTCACCCACACGTATTCCTTCCACGCGCCTTCGTAGAGCCGCACCTTCGGGTAGCCGGCCACATGCTTGAGGTAAAAGCGCAGCAGGCTGCCTTCGCGCGAGGTGCCGCAGTAGCACAGGATCTCCTTGTCCGGCGTGATGCCCGCCGCTTCGAGCTCGGCCTTCACTTCCGCAAAGGGTTTGAACTTGTGGGTGTTGTCCTTCTCCATCAGCCGCGCCCAGTGAAAGCTGATGGCACCGGGGATGTGCCCCTTGCGCAGCCACACGTCGTCCTGCCCGAGATACTCGTTCTTCGGACGCGCATCCACGAGCACGTAGCCGGGCTGTCCCTTGTGCTGGAGTACCTCGTCGGTCGTCAGCGCGATCTCCGGGCTGCCAGTCGCCGGCAGCTTGCCCGCAGGATTGCCAAAGTACTCCTGCACCGTCCTGAAGCCCGCCGCTTTCCAACCCGGCAGCCCGCCGTCCACGATCCTGATGTCCTTGATCCCCAGTTTCTCCATCACATACGCGACCATGCTGGCGCTCAGGATTTCATCGTTCGGGAGCGCTTCGCCGGTGGCGTACACGAGGTGCGTGCGGTCCCGATCCACGCCTGCGCGGACGAGCAAGGCTGCGGTCAGATCCGCCGGCAGATACTGCACCGGTACGCCGTGGTCCGTGCCGCGCAGCGTGTCGAAGTTGATGTGATGCGCCGTCGGCAGATGGCCGCGGAAGTAGTCCTTGTAGCCGCCGCGCGTATCGAGCACCACCGGGCGCTGCTGCGGATCGGGATGGTCGATGAGTTTCTTCGCCTCGGCAGGCGAGATGATGCCGATGTCGGCACTGGCGCAGGTCAGGGCGCCGGTGAAGAGCGCGGCGGTGAGCAAAAGGGCGGAGTTTGTTTTCATGAGTTCGGTCGTTGGAGGTCTGGCGGGATTTTCAGAAGCGGAAGACAAAGTTCGCCTTGAGCGTGAGCGAGGCGTCCTCGCCGTTGTCGGGAAAGTTGCCCCACGCTTCCATGACGAACCATTTGCAGACCGGCACGAGCACGCCCGCGGAGTAGAGCCAGCTCTGATCGCGCTGCGCGATCGCATCCGCGCGCAAGGTGAGGAGATCGCGCGTCACGAGCGCGGCATTCGGATCGGCGGAGCCGGCCCCCGCCCCGCCCCCGACGCGCGTGGTCTTCCCATCCGCTGGCCCGCGCTCTTCCGGCATGCGGAAGGTCTTATCGAATCCGAAAAAAGGCAGCGCCTCCCCCTCCTGCAGCCCGCAGCCGCCGTGGACCCGAAACCAGCCGAAATCCTGGCTCACCACCGCGTAGGCAAATTCATCGCCCGCGCGGCGCCGGTCCTCATCTCGCAGGGAAAGATTTGCGATCCCGACGGCGACCGTCGGCAGGCCGTCGCCAAAGGGCACCGCGAGCTTCGCGTGCGGCGTCACCGGCCCGCCCTTATCGGGATAGAGATGGCTGGAGAGTCCGAATTCCAGCCTCACCACCCGCAACTCGAGTCCCGTCTTGAAGCCAAGATTGAGATCCGCGTCGCGATCTTCGCCGAGCGTAGTGAAAGCCTGGAGGACGAAGACTCCTTGGGGCGTGGTGTCGGCGGTCGGGATATTGTTCAGGCCGGAGGGCGTGGCGAGCGCGACGATCGGAGTGAGGAGGAGAGGCAGGAGCAACGGTGATTTCATAGGGTGGTGGATGAAGTATGCGCGCACACGCATATATGGCGCGCTCTTGGCGTCGAGTATTTTTTGTGGCAAGACCCCCGCGTGGCTTCTGCAGACTGCACCGACATCCTCAAAGCGCTCGCCGACCGCTCCCGTCAGCGCATCGTAAAGGCGCTGCTCACCGCCGATTCCGGCGTGAATGAGCTGACCGAGCAGCTCGATCTCTCGCAGTACAATACCTCCAAACACCTCCGCGTGCTCAAGGATGCCGGCATCGTCGAGGTGCGCGCCGCCGGCCAGCGGCGCGAGTATTTCATCGCGCCCACACTCCGCCGCCGACTCCAGCGCGAGGGTCCGGTGCTCGACTTCGGATGCTGCACGTTCCGCTTCGATCGTTTGCCGGATTGAGCCGGAGTCTTTGCGCGAGCCCCCTCGGTGGCTGCGCAACCGGCTGCGGCACTGGCTCGGGCGCAAGCACGGCTGCCGGGGCGGCTTCCACAAGCACTACTCGAAGGAGGGGCTGGCAACCCGCTACTGCACGGTTTGATGAGAGGGGTCGGAAGCCCCAGCGGCAACGCCAGCACCGAACTCGCCCCCGCGAATGCTTCTCGCCTACTCTCC
>JBGSYE010000193.1:0-10977 GCA_041751075.1 Chthoniobacteraceae bacterium | reverse complement strand
CGACATCGCGCCAACGATCCTCGACGCGGCCAGGGTGACGGAAAAGGACAGCGGAATGCTTCCGATCACGGGGCGCAGTTGGCGCGAGATCTGGGAGAGCGAAAAGGCGGGGCAGGTCGTGGCCGCGCGCGATCATGTGCTAGTCGGCAAGGAACGCACCGACGTGGGCCGCCCGCACGATTGGGGTTACCCCATCCGCGGCCTCGTCACCGCCGGCTACCTGTATCTCAGGAACTACGAGCCCGATCGCTGGCCCGCGGGCAATCCCGAGACGGGCTACCTCGACACCGACGCCAGCCCCACCAAGACGCTCATCCTTGAAATGGGCCGCAAGGATCGCTCAGACAAATACTGGCAGCTCAACTTCGGCAAACGTCCCGGCGAAGAACTCTATTACCTGACCGGCGATCCCGATTGCATCCGCAACCTCGCCACCGATCCCATCGAGAAGGAGCGCGCGACCGCCATGCAAGCGCGCCTGACCGCACTGCTCACTGCCCAGGGCGACCCGCGCATGTCCGGCAATGGAAACATCTTCGACGAATACAAACCGACCGCCGGCGAAGGCTTCTACGACAAGTATCTGCGCGGCGAGAAGCCGAAGGCCGGCTGGGTGAACGAAACCGACTTCGAGCCCGCTCCGTTGGAATAAGGAACGACCTGCCGCATGGCCGCCGCCCGAAAGGAGGGACCGGTGCGCCGAATTATTTCAGTCGCAGGCCGTGGCGCTGCCAGAAGCTCTGCAACGCAGCGAGCGAACCGTTGAAGACATTGCGCTCGAGGGGCCGATCGATATTGCCGAAGTAGAGCGGGAAGCGATGCGCGCCGTGGCTGTACACCTTTGGCCGCGACCGGCCGCGCTCCCAATCCACGCCACCGTATTGCCACAGCGTCCAGTCGGACCAGACGCGGTATTGCTTCAGCAGTCCGCCCGGACTTCCCGGCGCGGGAAACTGCGGTCCCGCGCCGCCGTCGTGCGAGTACAGCGCGAGCCAGTATGGCATGCGACGGAGCTTCGCCTTCGTCGCGGCATCGGAATTTCCGAGGAGGAGTTTCAGGTGCGTGCTGTTCTCCAGGTAGGCGACCGGCACCACGCCCGTGCGGCTTTCGACGCGACCCATGAAGCGCAGGAGGTCGGACATCCGCGACTTCGCATCGAAGTCCGCGCAGAGCAGCAGCGAGGGCGCATTCCACGAGCGGCTGCGCGCGAGCGACTGCGCCCGCGAGATGAATTGATCCGCCTGCGTCACCGCGTCCACATGCGTCTGCAAGCGATAATAGACCCCGGGCAGCATGCCCGCACGATCCGCGGATGCGAGGAAGGCGGCGCACTTCTCGTCGAGGTTTCCGCCTTTCCCCGCCCGTGCAATCAGCCCGCTCGCTCCGCTCGCGCGCAACGCCGAGACATTGTGCTCCGAGTAGCTGACGCCGGAACGTTGCCTCTCCTTCGGGTCGTAAGCCGAGACATTGATGATCTGCGGCATCGCTCCCAGACTGCCCGGCGTGCTGGCGCGCACGCAGAAAGCGAAGAGGAGAAGGGAAGGCAGAAGGGCGAGACGTTGCATCGTGGGAAAGTGGAAACGCAGAAATGATCCGCGGCATCTACCACAAGCGGCGGGTTGCGCTGCACAAAAGTCCAGGGGAGGGAACGTGCTGCTTTCGCAACGAACGCGCACTTTCCATTTCCGGCAATTTGCATTCTTGCGGATGATCGGAATTCCATCGACGCATTCTCCCGCGCCCGGCAATGTGGCACGGGCATGAACGTGCTTTTCGTTGCGGACCTCCATTACGCGCTCCGGCAGTTTGACTGGCTGCTCGCGAACGCCGCGCGCTACGAGGCCGTCATCATCGGAGGCGATCTGCTCGACCTCTCCGGGGCTCTCGAGATCGAGGTTCAGGTTGTGGTGATCGAGAAGTACCTCACCAGGCTCCGGCAATTGACGCGCCTCATCGTCAGCTCCGGCAATCATGACGGAGACGGTCGGAACGCGGCGGATGAATCCATCGCGCGCTGGCTCGTCGAGGCGAAAATGCCGCAGCTCTATTCCGACGGGGATTCGATCGAACTTGGCGGCAAACTGATCACCGTCTGTGCATGGTGGGACGGCCCGGAGAGCCGCGCCGAACTGGAAGCGCAACTGGCCGCGGCTGCGGCCAGGGAAAAGAATCGCTGGGTGTGGGTGCATCATGCTCCGCCGGACTGTTCGCCGGTGAGCTGGACGGGGAAGAAATATGCTGGCGACAGATTCCTGCGTGCATGGATTCAGCAGTATCAGCCGGACCTTGTGCTCTCGGGGCACGTCCACAACGCGCCCTTTTATCCGGGAGGCTCGTGGATCGATCGCATCGGCAGGACTTGGGTGTTCAATCCCGGGCGGCAAATCGGTCCCCAGCCGACGTACGTGGCCTTCGATCTGGACAATATGACGGCCGAATGGATCGCGATCGAAGGCCGGGCCGTGCGCGGCCTCGATGAGCCGCCGGCTACCGCGCCGCTGCTTTCGGCTGCCGGTGCATAAGCGTATCGAGGACTTCATCGACCATGCCGAGATGGTCATGGCCCTCGTATTGCCGCTTCACGTCGATGAGGTATTTGTTCAGCGCGTCGAGCCGGCGGGCGAGAAGCCTGGCGACGTGGAGCGCAGCCGTCGGTGAGTTCGCCAGGAATTCGCGCGGCTCGTCGATTATCGCGACGGAGCAGTCGCGCAAGGCCCGCACGGTGGCCGTGTGCGGGCGATCGAGCAGGGCGGACATTTCTCCGAAGCAGGCGCCGGGTTCGGCAGCCTTTCCGACCCGCACTTCGTCGCGAAGCACTTCGACTTCACCATCGAGCAGCACCAGCAACTTTCCTGTGAGGTGGTTTTGTTCGACCAGGATATTTCCTGGCAGAAACCGCACGACGGGATGGTTGCGGACCAGTTCGAGAAACGCGCTCATCGGCGCAGTTCACTAGCAGCGAGAGGTGCGTCCGTAAATGACCATTCCGGGCGAGGGCGAGTGGCGGCTTCGCCAGCGGTCCTGGCTCAGCGGCCGAGGGTCCACGCGATGCTGTTGAGCAGCAGGCGGCGGAAGTCGGGGCTCTGGAAATCGTCCGGATGGCCGAGGGAGGTGTAGAAGATGCGTGCGGACTTCGATCCGTAGAGCCGGGTCCAGGCCACGGGCTCGGGGGCTTCGCCGAGGATCGCGCCGATGAGCAGTGGCTTCGTGCCTTCGCCGAGCGGGCTCACTTTGTAGAGCGATCCATGGCCGGCGAGTTTCGCGGCCGGGATGCCGCGCAGGATCGGATGCGACTCCGCGCCCGGTGCGAAGGAGATGCTCGCAGTCTGGTTGCCCTTGTAATGATTGGAGTAGTGGCCGCCGAGCACTTCGGGGTCGAAGTCCTGCCACACGGCCAGCTTCGGATCGGTGAGTTTGTCCTTTTCCCGCAGGGCAAAGGCGTGGCTCGCAGTGCGAATGCCGACGAGCGCTTTGCCGGCGGCGAGGTGCGCGCGGATCGCGTCGAGTTGCTCCGGCGGGGGGGTGCGGCGACGGACGCTGAGGAAAAGGAGATCGGCATCGCGCAATGCGGCGACGAGACCGGGGAAGGTATTCTTTTGCGTCGCATCGGCCTGGATGATGGTGGTGCGATAGCCGAGCGGCTGGAGATCCTTCGCGGCGAAATCCGGCAGCGTCTCCCATGTGCGATATTCGTCTTCACCGATCATGAAGACGATGTGCGCGGGTTCCGCCGCGCGGGCGATCGAAAGACTGGCGATGAGCCAGCATACGGCGAGGAGGAGTCGGGTGAGCATGGGGCGGGGGATCATTTGAGGGACTTGATGAAAAGGATGAGCGACTCGACCTGCTCGTCGGTGAGCACGCCAGCGTATTGCGGCATTCCTGCTTCCACTCTCTCGAAGCCCTTCACCACCTGTGTCGCCGGAGTGAGGATGGCCTCCCGCAGGTACGCTTCATCGGCGATGACGCTTTTGGCTTTCACCAGCGGACGCTCCTTGCCGAAGAGCCCTTTCCAGCTCGGCCCGATCTTTGGCTGCACGGAATCGTCGGCGGCGTGGCAGGCCATGCAGCCCATCATTTTGTAAATGCGCTCGCCTTCCTCCACCGTCGCGGGCGCCGAGACGCGGGTGACGGCGGCCCGTGGGGTGAGATCGACTTCGGTCGTGGCAAAGCCCTCGGCCGCGGGATCGAACTTCGTCAGCTCGTAAGGCGTGAAGTAGGCGGTCTCGCTCAACTTTTCGCCACCCGCCGCAGCGAGCGACCAGCCGATGCGCATCTGCATCACTGGCTCCATGTCGGGCACGCCGACGAAGACGCTCCGGCCATCCTTGGAAAGATACGCGCTGCTCGGCATGATCCAATCCTGCCCCGGCGTGCCGTCCGCCTTGAGATGCGGCGAGCCATACTGGTAGCTGCGGCGGTAGTGCCACCTCTCGAGCGAGTAGTTTGCGGGATCGGTGGCGGTGTCAGGATCGAGCGCGACGTCGAAGCGCAGGAGCACGCCTTTATCCTTCGCCGCCAGCTCGCGCGGCAGGGTGCAGGGAGCGCCGGTGTAGCGGAGGCGGCCGAGGGCGCTGAGGCGTTTGGCGGTGGTGCCCCAGCCGGCGAGTTGGAAGCCGGCGACGTAGAGGCAGCCATCGGCGGGATTCACCGTGGCGTTGAGCGCTGGCACATCGAAGTCCCGCACGACACTCACCACGGCGGCTTGCGGTCGCGAGGCGCGTTCATTGAGCAGCACGCGGAAAAGTTCCGGCCGATTGAAACCGACGTGGATGAGGGAGCCGTTAAGCGGTCCCAGCCTGGCCCCGACGAGCCAGACCTGGGCGACGGCGGAGGCGTTCACCGAGTGGGGAATCCACGTCAGCGGATCGGCGATCGGCGCGGGATATTTTTCACGGGGCAGCAGCTCGCTGAGGTAGCCGTGGTATTCCGCATCTTTCACGATGTAGAGCGGAGTGGTCGGCGTGTAGTGACCTTCCTGATCGCTCGCCGTGACGAGCCCGGTGCGCGGATGCACGCCGGCAAAGGGCTGCCGGAATCCGACGCCGAGCACGGTGTAACTCTGCCCATCGGGCGCGACACGGAGGACGCTGCCGTTGAGCCGGCTCAGAGTGGAGGCTTGCTGCCCGCCCTTCGCGACGATGAAGGCGCCGCCGGGCGCGAGCTTCAGCGAGTTTGGAAATTCGCGGGTCTCCGCGGATTGCGGGAAGACATTCGAGAAAAGCTCATGCACGTCGGCCTCGCCGTCGTCGTCGGAATCGCGCAGGCGCCAGATGCCGAGGCGGTCGAAGACGAAGATCTCTCCGTCGCGGACGACCAGGCTCATCGGCTCGTGCAGACCGGAGGTGAAGCGGCGCCACTGCGCGTCGCCGGACTTTCCGCCGAGGCCGCGGATGGTCCACACGTCGCCGTCGAAGGCGGTGCCGACCCCCGTGCCATCCTTAAAAAACGCGATGTCGGAGAATCGGATGTTGCGCCGCCAAGGGTTGTCCATCGGCAGTGGGATGTCGTCCATGACGTAAGCGTCCTCCTCACTCGAGAGCACGGCTTTCGTGGTGACGGTCTGCGGCCAGCGCTGGGAATTGGGGCTCGGGCGCGACGCAGGCGCGGTCGCAGGAAGTTTCGCGCCGCTCGTCATGGCGACGGAGAATTCTAGCGCGGCCTCGTGCGGCGGAATGCGCAGCGACCACGCGCGATCGTCTTCCACCAAAGCCACGGATGACGACGACACGGCGAAGGTCGGCTGGCCCACGCCCTTCTGCGCGAGCACCAGGGTGAGTGGCTGCGCGGCCGGGCCGATGCGGAAGTTGCGTTGCACGACCGCCGTCTCGCCGCTCGCTGTCATCCACTCCTCGATCGCTGCCCCGCCGGCAGTGTATTCGAGCACCACACCATTCGCGCCGAGTCGCACCGCCTTGAAGCGCGACACTGCGGGGAGCGGTCCGCGGCCGGGTTCCTCCGGACTCATCTCGGTGGGGCGCGGGTCGCCGAAGGATGGAGCGGTGCCGGTCTGCCAGCCGGGATAGATGCCATTGAGCAGCCAGACTTCGCCATCCGGCTTCGGCAGTTTGCCCTGGCCGCCGATCGTCTTGAGATGCGTGTCCTGCCAGGTGAGCGGACCGAGGGCCTCGGGAGTCAGGCCGCGGCCGCGCCAGACCGCGGCGACGCGCAGCAGGTCGGTGTCAAAGCAAGCCCAGCACTCGTGACCGAGATTCAGGACGAGGCCGCGCGGGGTGACATTGAAGGGCTTCGCGTCGGGCTGGACTCCGCGCAGATCAAGCGAGGAGCCGAAGAACGGGAACTCTGGCTGAATCCACGGGGCGTACTTATCTTCACCCAGGAGGGTGAACGGGAGGACGAGTGAGGCAACGAGAGATGCGGCGATGCGGGACATGCGATGGGGAGGCAGGAATGGAGCGTATGCGGCTGAGCCCGTTCGGCCACGATTCTTTGAGGCGGCGCCGCTACAGTCACCAGCCGAGCAGCCACGTCACCCGCTCGGCGCGCACGCGGGCCGCGGGGTAGCGTCGATCGTCCGCGAGGATCGCTTCGACCACTTCGCGTTTGTCGGCGCCCGCGACGAGGAAGCAGACGTGGCGAGCGGCATTGAGCAGTGGCAACGTCATGGTGATCCGCTGCGGCGGCGGCTTCGGGCCGAGCGTCGGAATCACGTTCCGCTCGGTCTCCTCCAACGCCGGGGAGCCGGGAAAGAGCGAGGCGGTGTGCCCGTCTTCGCCGACGCCGAGCAGGAGCAATTCATGCACGTAGCGCGGTTCGCCAGAGCGCTCGGCGACGGCGGCGAGCCGCGCTTCGTAGTGGCGCGCGGCGGTCTCGGGCGCGAGTTCGCCCTCCATGCGAAAGACATTGCCCGCCGGGATCGGCACGCGATCGAGGAGGGATTCGCGAGCCATGCGGAAATTGCTGTCCGCATGATCCGGCGGGACGCAACGCTCGTCGCCGAAGGTGATCTGCACACGATCCCACGGCAGATCGCGGCCGATGCTCACGAGTTCGCCGTGGATGGCCCGCGGGGTATTCCCACCGCTGAGCGCGAGACGGCAGAGGCCGTGCGCGGCTATGGCTCCGGCGATTTGCTCGCGCAGAAAGGCTGCCGTGCGTGCAGCGAATGCGTCGGGAAAATGGCGGAGGTCCATGAGCGGGATCACATCAGCCGGCAGGGGAGCGAAAAGTGGAGCGTGCCGGCGCCGGCGCGAGGCGTGCGGAGTTCGAGCAGGGTGAGCGAAGCTTTCCTCACGAGAATTTGCACGTGGTTCGGAAGGCCGAGCAGGTGCGCGATGAGCAGGGAGAAATCCGGCTCATGGCCGACGAGCATCACCCCGAAGAATTCCCCATGCTCGCGCAGCCCGGCGACGGCATCCTCCGGCGTCATCCCGCTGGCGAGCCACGGTGTCACGAAGACTTCCAAGCCGAGCCGCTCGCCGATCGGCGCCGCAGTCTGCCGGGTGCGGAGCAGGGGACTGGTGAGGATGAGATCGGGCCGCAACTCGCGCTCGGCGCAGAAGCGCGCGACCTTTCTCGCCTGCGCCTGTCCCTTTTCCGTGAGCGCGCGCTCCTCATCGCTGGCGGCGACAGTGTCGGCATTCGCATGTCGGAGGAGGTAGAGGAGCATGGAGGAAAGGAAGAAGTCAGAAGGGATGAAGGCAGAAAGGAAAGGCACCGCGGCACTTCTGCCTTCATCCTTTTGCCTTCTGCCATTTCCTCACATCACCATGCCGCCGTCCACGGTGAGGGTCTGGCCGGTGATGTAGCGGGCTTCGGCGCTGGCGAGGAAGGCGACGGCGCTGGCGATGTCCTCCGGCTCGCCGAAGCGACCGAGCGGGATCTGGCCGACGACTCCGGCGCGGACGGCTTCCGGGAGCGCACCCGTCATGTCCGTGGTGATGAAACCGGGAGCGACGGCGTTGCAGGTGATGCCGCGGCTGGCGATCTCGCGGGCGATGCTTTTGGTGAGGCCGATGAGGCCGGCCTTGCTCGCGGCGTAGTTGGCCTGGCCAGCGTTGCCCATGAGGCCGGCGACGCTGGCGATATTGATGATGCGTCCGCTGCGCTGCCGGACCATCGGCCGCAGCACGGCCTGGATGAAGGCAAAGGCGCCTTTGAGATTGGTATCGAGCACGGCGTCCCAGTCGTCTTCGCTCATCCGCATGGCGAGCCCGTCGCGGGTGAGGCCGGCGTTGTTCACGAGGATGTCGATGCGGGTGAATTCCTTGTGGATCTGTTCGGTGAGATCTTTCACGGCCTCGGCGTGCGCGACATCCACGGCATACGGGACGGCGAGGCCGGCGTAGCGGCCGTTGATCTCCTCGGCGGTTTTATTTGCATTGGCCTCGGTGCGCGAGACCACGGCGATGCGGGCGCCTTCGCTGGCGAGGCGGAGGGCGATGGCCTGGCCGATGCCGCGTCCGGCGCCGGTCACGATGGCGACTTGATTTCCAAATCTCATAAAGGGCGGGGAGTGTCGAAAGACGACCGCACACTGTCGAGTGATTTGCGGCAGGCCGGCCGCGTCGTGAAAGTCCGGGCCGCTACGGGATCTGCGCCTGCGGGCGGATGAAGGCGCGCGGCCAGTTCACGAGGAGGACGACGTCGCTCTGGTCGAGGCCATTGGCGAGCCGGTCGCGGAATTCATAATAGTGGACGCCGGGGACGCCGGGCGTCCAATTCACCATGTCGGGCGAGATCAGGTAGCCGTAGGTGAGATCGCTGGACCAGCGCTGGCGGAGATGGCGGAGCACTTTGACGGAGCCCTGCTTCCACATTCTGGGAGCGTTGGTCAGGTCGCCGGGGATCAGCGGATTCAAGCCAAAGGCATACCTACTCAAGGCCGACGCGGGTGAACCTCCGCCACCGAGCGGGGGATACAGGCTCGACCAATCCGTGAAGGTGTAGCCGACGGTGACCTGGAAACTGGCGGAAACCGTCTTTCCGAGGGAATCCATGGCGCGGACGGTGAGCGTCGCCGTGCCCGGGACTCCCTGGCGGTACTTCAGCGAGAGGCGATTCGAGCCCGGGTCGATCCCGGCGAAACTAAAGAGAGACGGGTTGGTATTCTGAGTGAGCGCGTACTCCAGAAGCGTGGAGGCTTCTTCCACATCTGCGAAATAGTTTGGGAGCTGCACGTAGCTCGCGGTGGCCGGGTCGAAGACGGTGAGATGGGGCAGGCCGAGCGTCGTCGGAGCGAGATTGGGCTGGGCTGTGACGAGGCTCGAAGTGACGTCCGCGGGGTTGCCTGCGAGAATGAGCGGACTACCCAAAGTGGCTGCTTGCGCGGTGCTGGCGCCCGGCCCCGAGACGAGGTGGGTGATGCAGAAGGTGTGCGGATTCTGCGATGCGGCGCTGGCCGTCAACTGCGGGACGACGAAGAACTGGCGGGTGGCGCCAGGCGGCACCTGCACGCCCGAAGGGAGCGCGTTTTGCAGCGAGATGGTGGTCTTTCCACCGGTCAGGGTGAGGTGGAAGATGGTGAAGATCGGTCGATCGCTGGCGGGCTCGAAAATGCCGGAGGCATTCGTGTCCGCATAGAAATGCAGATTCTCGATGAGTTGATTCGCATCGGCGGTGGTCATCGCCACCCCTACGGTCTTCTCAAAATGGAGGCCGACGGTTGCGAGCCGGACGTTGTCCTGGCCGGGGGCGCCGTTATTCGTCACGGAGATGCGCAGCACGTCGTCGCGGCCGGATTCGTAGATGGCGAGCGGGGCGGTATCCGCGGCCGTGAGTGCGAACTGCCCGCCGAGGTTGAGATACACGGAGTGTTTGTTGCTCGACTGCCACGCGACGGCGGCGTCCACCAGGCCATTGTGGTCGAAGTCGGCCGCGGCGACGGACTTTCCCTCGAATCCGCTCGCGGAGATGAGTTGGGCACTGCTCAGTGGATCGCCGAAATTTCCACCGCCGAGATTGCGGAACCAAAAGAGCCGGCCCGTCGAGGGGCCGCTCAGTGGGCGGACGGTCGAGGCGAGCACGTCCATCCTGCCATCGTTGTTCAAGTCGGCGATGGTCAGGCCGTTGAGGCCGGAGATGTCCACGCCGATAGCGGTGGGCGGGCCAAAGGGTGCGCTGCCATTGTTCTTGTACCACATCACGCGGCCGGCCAATTGCCCGTAGGCGGCCATCCCGTAGCCGGAGATGGAGATGATATCTTTCAGGCCATCGCCATCCAAGTCGCCGAGGGCGACGTCGATGGCGCCGCCCTCGATCGTGGAGAGTACCTCCCGGGTGAAGATATTGGTGCCATTGCCCCGGAGGAAGGTGACGGTCGAGTCGTTGTAAGACGCTACCGCCAGATCGGTGTAGCCATTGGGATCCTGGTCGATGTTTTCCGCCGCGATGGCGAAGGGGAGATTGCCGGCGGTGGCCGCGGCGTTGGCGCCGGGGCTGACAATGAGATTCTCCTGTCCGGCGATGAAGTAGTTCGGAGCACCGTGGTTCTTGTACCACGCGATCTTGCTCTCGGTGCTGGCGCCGGCGCCGGCGACGATGTCGATCAGGCCGTCACGGTCCATGTCCGCAGTGGCGATGGAGACGGCATACTGCGCGCCCGTGGTGATGACCTGCTGGCTGCCCATGACGCCTCCGCCGAGGTTGCGATACCAGGCGATCTTGTTGTCGGTCGCCGACGCCGAGGCGAGATCCGGCAGGCCGTCGCCCGTGAAGTCGGCACTGGCGACTCCGGCGCCGCTGCGCGTCTGGCCGGCCAGAATCTGCCGTGGGGCGAAGGTTCCGCCATCGTTGCGATACCAGGAGACACGGTCGTCGCCTTCGGAGATGGAGACCAGATCCATCCATCCGTCCACGTTCAGGTCGGCGGCGATGATGGCGCTGGGCAGGCTGAGCAGCGTGCCATCGAGGAGGCTCTCGCTCGGGAATTCCGCATTGCTCTCGATCGGGAGCGGCAGCTCGGGAGGCGGCAGTGGCCCGCCGGCTGGTGGAGCGCCCGGCGCAGCATTCGGTGGC
>JBGSYE010000192.1:0-3865 GCA_041751075.1 Chthoniobacteraceae bacterium | reverse complement strand
CGGTCGCCGCGAGCACTCAGGACGCCTCCGAAAGTTCGTCCCGGCGGGACGCCGAGACCAACACGCGGGACGCGTATGGTACCCAGACCTCCTCCGCTCCCGCGCAAGTGCAGATCGACGTCGCCTTCCGCGTCATCGCCGATCACATCCGCACCCTGAGCTTCGCCATCGCCGACGGCATCCAGCCCGGCAACAACGACCGCAACTACGTCCTCCGCCGCATCCTGCGCCGGGCCGTGAAATACGGTCGCAACCTCGGCTTCCACGAACCCTTCTTCTACAAACTCGTCCCCGTCCTCGCCCGGACCATGGGCGACGTCTTCCCCGAAATCCGCACCAAGCAAAAACACGTCGAAGAAACGCTGCGGCGGGAGGAGATGTCTTTCAATCAGACTTTGGATAGAGGGCTCGAATTGTTTGAGCGAGAGATTCAAGCCGTCCGCGAAAACAAACGCCGCCGAACGGGAGCAGGGTCTGCGTATCCAGCAGAGGAGATTATTGCGGCACCTCGCGCACAACTCCGAGCGAATGACCTGATTTTAGAATGGGAGTGCAAACAGGGGGAGGATTTCGGCAGTATTCGCAGAACTCGCGACATCCTTTGGCAACGCAATGCTACGGACAACAAGCTCTCCGGAGAAGCTGCATTCGTTCTCGCAGATACTTACGGCTTTCCAATCGACCTAACGCAGTTGTTAGCGCGGGAGCAGGGACTTTCCGTTGACACTTATAGCTTCGAGCAATTCAACGAGGAACGGAAACGCCAGTCGCGCGCCGCGCAGAAGAAACAGGTCATCGAACTTTCCGAAGTCGAGACGAAGGAGCCGACGCGCTTTGTCGGTTACGACGAACTTTCCACTCCCGCCAGAGTGCTCGAAGTCGTGGGCCTCAAGGACAAGACCGCCGTGGTGCTCGATGCGAGCGCGGCTTACGCCGAGATGGGCGGGCAGGTCGGCGATACCGGCGAACTCACCCACGGCGCCGACGTGTGGCGCATCGCCAATACGCAGAAGAGCGGACACACCTGGCTGCATTTCCTCGAAGGCGTGGATGCGCCCGAAGTCGGGATGCAGGTGACGATGGACGTGGAAGTGCTCCGCCGCCGCGCCATCGAGCGGCATCACACCGTGACGCATCTGCTGCACTGGGCGCTGCACGAAGTCGTGAACAAAGAAGCCACGCAGAAGGGCTCCTTCGTCGGGCCGGACAAGCTGACCTTCGACTTCAACAGCGCCGCGCTCACGCCGCAGCAGGTCCGCGACATCGAGCGGCTGGTGAATGAGAAGATCGTCGAGAACGCCGGCGTGGCCTGGACCGAGGTGCCTTACGCCGACGTGCGCGGGCGGGCCGACATCATGCAGTTCTTCGGCGACAAATACGGCGAGACCGTGCGCGTGGTGGACATCGGCGGCTACAGCAAAGAGCTGTGCGCCGGCACCCACACCCGCGCGACCGGCGAGATCGGCCTCTTCCGCATCGCCAGCGAAGCCGCCATCGCCGCCGGCGTGCGCCGCATCGAAGCCCAGGCCGGCCTCCACGCCTACGACCTCGCGACCCTCGACACCCAGCGCCTGCACTCGCTCGCAACGAAGATCGGCACGCCACTTCCCGAACTGGAGAAGCGCATCGAAGGAATGCTCGTGCAGCAAAAGGAACTGGAGAAAGCGCTCAAGTCCGCGCAGCAGCGCGAAGCCGCCGGTCGCGCGAAAGACCTCCTCGCCAGCGCCGAGACGATCCGTGGCACTCCCGCCATCATCGCCAATCTCACGCCCGCCGATGGCGACACCTTGCAGGCCGTCGCCGACGCGTTGAAGTCGCATGGCTTCAAAGGCGTCACCGTCCTCGGCGGCAGCGCGAACGGGGCCGTAGCACTCGTCGCCAGCGTCTCGCCCGAATTCACCGCCAAAGTGCAGGCCGGGAAGATCATCCAGACCATCGCCCCGCTCGTCGGCGGCAAAGGCGGCGGCAAACCCGACAACGCCCGCGGGGGCGGTAAAGATACCTCGCAGCTCGACGCCGCGCTGGCCAAAGCGAAGGCGCTCGTCGGCTCGTAGGCGGCTCTTCCCAGAGCCGCATGGGGCGGATTGCGGCCGGCGATCGAGGGTCGGGCTTCCGGCTGGTGGCCTGACGCGTGCTGAGCAGCGGCGGATGAATCGCGCTGAACGGATCGTGCTCGGCGTCGCGCTGCTCGCGGCGGTCGCAAAGCTTTACTGCGCCGTGACGACATCCGGAACGCTCGACGTGGTGTGCTTCCGGGAGTTCGGACGGATCATTTCCGAGGAGGGACTCATCGCGCTCTACCAGAAGATTCCGATCTTCAACCACACGCCGCTGGTCGGCACCGTCACGAGTCTGCTCTTCGACGCCACTGGCGGGCGGGATGTGCCGTTCCGCGTGGTGCTGCGCTTGCCGGGCATCGCCGCAGACGTCGGCGCGGTGCTCGCGCTGCTGTGGCTGCGGCGGAAGACGGGGCGTCCCGCTTGGTGGGCGCTCGGGCTCTTCGCGGCGAGTCCGGTGGCGTTTATGGTTTCGGGTTACCATGGGAACATCGATTCGCTCGTCGCGCTCGGGCTGCTGCTCACCGCGCTCACTTGCTTGTCAGGTCACGCGGCGCTCTGCGGCCTGTGCTGGGGGCTCACCTGTCAGGTGAAAATCATCCCGTTGCTCGTGGCCCCGGTGTTCTTCTTTTTCTGGTGGCATCGCGGGCAGGCGTGGCGGTTCTTCGCCGTGGGGGGGATCACGATGCTGGCGGGCTGGGCGTGGCCGCTCGTGACGATCCCGGGCGTTTTTGCGCAGCGGGTGCTCGATTACAACAGCATGTGGGGCACCTGGGGAATCAGCGCGCTGGTGCGCCTCAGTGGAGCCTCCGGGCTCGAAGGCGTGCGTCTCGCACCGCCGGGCACGGGCATCAGCGAAGCGATGAAGCTGGTCGTGGCGGTCGGGGTGTGCGCGCTGGCATGGCGTCGCCGGGCCGCGGATCCGCTCGCCCTTTTTACCACGCTGTCGCTGAGCTGGCTGATCTTCTTCGTCTTCGCCCCCGGTTTCTGCGTGAACTACCTGATCTGGCTCGCGCCATTTGTGATCGTGCATTCGGAACGCTCGTACGCGGCGGTCACGGCGGCGAGTTCGGTGGCGTTGTTCGCCTTTTACACTGCGGTCTGCGGCTCGCTGCCGTGGGACACGGCCTACGAGGCCATCAAGACGGCGCCGCTGTGGATTCCGTGGATGCTCCTGCCGTGGGTGACGATGGCGCTCTGCCTGGGGGCGCTGCTCCGTAGAGCGAGCATCCCTGAAAGGCCGCTCGCTGCCTCGTCTCCCGCATAGCGAGCGGGCTTAGCGGCGGTGAAGAGACGCTTCATGTGGCTGAGTCCGCGCAGCGGGGTCTTCACTCCGGAGGAGGCGTTTCCGCTTGGGACCACTTGCCACTTTGCGGTGCGCGCGGGGCTCGCGAATGCGGGCTGGCTGGCCTTCGGCGGGAGAATCGATGCGACGGTCACGACCCCGCCGTTCGGCATCAAAGGCTTCGCCTCTCCCGGGTACATGAAAGCTGCGGACGCCTCAGCGCAGCCCGCTCTGAATGTCCTCTTCAATGCCGACGTGCCCGCTGAAGCGGCGGCTGCCGGGTGGTAGTCGCGGATGGTGCGCTGGCGAACTGAGGCGTTCCGCGTCGCGTGGTGGGCGACAGTTTCAACTTTCTCCTTTTCTCAGCCGGACTCGTAGCTACCGTTTCGGGTGTGAGCGGTGCAGCTTCGGTCCATGTTCCGGGTTCCAGGTCTTTGTCCGGGGCGTCAGGACTGGCTTTGTGCCAACCAATCCCGTTTTCGGGAGCGCCAACCTGCTTAAGCGCACCGTCTCACCTTTTTTC
>JBGSYE010000191.1:0-2687 GCA_041751075.1 Chthoniobacteraceae bacterium | reverse complement strand
CCGCCTTGCTTGCAGCAGGTGCCGCATTCTTTTGTAGCCTTCATTTTTTCGTGCTTGGGCTTGTCCTGTGCGAGCACGGGAGAAGCGGCGAAGGCGAGTGCCATCAGGGCGAGTGTCAGTGTTTTCATGAGCGCTGTTTTTCCTTTGTTGCGGTTGTCGGATGTTGAATGAGCCGCGTGATTGCAGACTCATGGGGCGCACACCTTATGACCGCGGCGAAAATTCCGCTCCGCATCCCTTCGGAAAGACTCCGCATTTCTTCCGCGCGCCGCGCGCCGTTTTCTACGCCGCCACGAGTGCGGCGCGAGATTCCCGCGGCGACTGGCCGGCGACTTTCTTGAAGGCGCGGTTGAACTGCGAGAGCGACTGGAAGCCCACTTCATACGCGACTTCATTCACCCGCCGCTGCGGATCGAGCAGGAGAGTGCGCGCCTTTCCGACGCGCGTGCGCGCCACGTAATCGACGAAGTTGATCCCGGTCATCGTCTTGAACTTCCCGCTGAAAGTCGTCGCGCTCATCTTCACCACGCGCGCCACGGCGGCGAGCGAGATCCTCGCGCCCGCGTGCTCCTCGATGAAGCTGCGCGCCTGCGCGATGGCCGGTGAGTCTATTTTCTGTCCATGCAGGCTGAGGTCGCTGCTGCGCGCGGCGAGCTGCTCGGCGAAAGGGCTGAGCAGGTGGATGAGCGCTTCGTATTGCTTCGGCGAGAGAACGCGCGTGTCGAAGTAGGCTTCCTCGACCTTCTTCAAATCGACCTCCGCGCCCCATTGGTGGAGCGTCGCCGCGATTTGTTTGAATCGCGCTTTGTCGGGTCGCTGCAACAAGACCTGTCCGGTATGGAGAAAGGCGATCACGTTCTCCCCCACACGCACGGGCACGGCGGTCTCGCACAGGCCCGCGAAATCCTTGAGCGTCCTTGGCTGGGCTTGCGCCTCGTCCTCCAGCCGGCACTGCAAAGCGTAGCCCTGCGCGCTGCCCGGCGTGCAGGTCTGGTTGGTTTTCGCCATGAGGGCGCTGAACGGATTCTCCTGCTTCCTCGCGTAGCGGACGACATGGAGCAGGCCCGGCCCTTGCAGCCGGAGCGGGAGTCCCGTGCCTTCGGTGAAAGCGCGTTCGTAATCGCGATACATCGGCGACGCGGAGAGCACTTCCAGCAAGTGCTGGCTGGATTTGGCGAAATTTGCGGGACAGCTCATGGCAGTGATAAAGGAGAAGTGGGACTGACGGGATGAAAGAACCGGGCATCCGTTTCGGTGGCGGGAAGAACGGCATGGTCCGGGGGCGCGTTTGGCAGAGTGATGAGAAAGCTGGAGCCTTTCCCGCGTCCCTCGCTCCGCGCGGTGAGAGTTCCGCCTTGGGCTTCGGTCAGGCCCCTGGCGATGAAAAGGCCAAGGCCGAGCCCGCCGCGAACACGCTGCTCCGAGAGGCTGCCTTGCTGGAAGGCGTCGAACACCCGCGGCAGGAGCGCGGCATCGATGCCGATGCCGTGATCGACGAATTCGATGGTCACATTGCCCGGCGGGCTATCGACCGTGGCGATGGAAATGGAACTTCCCGAAGCCGAAAACTTGATGGCGTTCTTGAGCAGATTCCACATGACCTGCTGGAGCCTTGCCGAATCGGCCACGACGACGTTTTCAGCAGCGCCAAAGTCGAGCCGCATCTCGATCTTCGCGTCAGCGATCTCGCTCCCGCAGATTTCCAAAACGAAGCGAAGCGCCTCGTGGAGGTCGATGGCTTCGAGGCGGAGCCGGACCTTGTGTTCGCCGACCAAGGCAAAGTCCGTCAGCTCTTCGATGAGCCGCGTCTGAACTTCGAGGTTGCGCCGCATCATGGCCAGGATCGGGCGCGCCTCCGCGAACTGTTCTTCCTCGTCCAGTTCCCCGATACCTAGCAGAACGGGCGTGAGAGGGGTGCGCAGCTCGTGCGCGATCATGGCGAGAAAACGGTCCTTCGCGTGCCCCGCCTCGACCAACGCGACCTCGCGCCGCGCCGCATCTTCCTGCGCCAGCCGGCCACGGGTAAGATCGCGAGCGGACAGCACGATGTTCGTCACGGACACGTCGCGAAGCAGGTTCACCGTCGCTTCGAGCAGGCGATACGAACCGTCCTGAAGGCGCAGACGGAACGCGACGATCGCGTGTGGGCGGAATCCCTCAATGACGTTGAAAAAGGCCGAGTAGAACTGCGGCACATCTTCCGCGTGAATGAACTCGAATAGGCTCAGCCCGACCAATCCATCCGGCCCGTAACCGAGCAGTAGATTTGCCGCGCGATTCTGCGAGACGACGGTGCCAGCGCGATTCAGAACCGTGATGACATCGGCCATGCTGTCGAGCACGGTTTGCAGGCGTGCTTCGTTTTGCCGCATCCGTTCCTGCGCCGGGCGCAGCAGATACGTCTGGCCGTCGGCATCGACGATCGCATCGATCTCGCCGGCGGCGAATGCCTCGATGGCGCTCTCGGCTTGGGCGAGCGTCAGGGCGAGGGTGATGGCTTTTTCGGAACTGCGTGGCGGTGCGGTCATGGGGTGTCCTTTTGCGGCAGACCGAGCGCGCGGAGCACCTCCTCCTCGTCGCTCAAGTTGCCGATGATTTGCAGCTCGGGCTCGGGAGAAAGTTTCACCAGCGTAGGCGTGACGAGGATGGCCTCGGCGAGCGCACGCAGCGGTTCCTTCAAAACGTCG
>JBGSYE010000190.1:0-8397 GCA_041751075.1 Chthoniobacteraceae bacterium | reverse complement strand
TGCAAATCAACGTCGATGACCCGGACAACCCGGTCGTGGTCGGCCAGCAATTCGTGTCGGGTGACGTCGCCTTCGAGAATACGAGCTTCACCTTGTTCACCCTCTTCATTTCCAACGTCACCGTGAACGGAACCGGGGTCGGCGCGAACATCGTCACTCCGTCTGCACAACCCGAGCCCGTCACGGCGAACAGCTTTGACGCGACTCTGCATTCCATCGACATCAACCGCGGAACCCTCACCGCGACGGGGACAGTCCTCGGACAACCGGTGAATGAAACTCAGGATCTATCCGCCAGCCCGTTGAGCGGGCCGGCCTCGGGGACTGGCGGCACCTCGATCGTGAAGCTGCCGAGCACGCCGATTGCGTTTACCTATCAGGTGGGCGTTTCGCTCCCGGTCTCCTTCGTGGCGCCGATTCCGGTGAACCCCAGCGTCACCATCACCGCGACGGTCACCGGCTCCGTCGTCGCAAAGGGGCAGACCACGGTGATCGTCCTGCCCAGGCTCCGGCCAATCGCAAAAACGACGAGCGGTCTCGATCTCGAGGTGACAGGAAAAGTGGGCGCCACCGTGCTGCTCAGAGCCTCCGAGGATCTGGTCGGATGGGGCACCATCGCCACCCTGACGCTCACCTCACCGACTTCGGTGGTCACGGACCCGGGTGCTCTCAATCTGCCCCGGCGCTTCTATCGTTTCGAGCAACCGTAGCTCCACGGAAGTCGCGGCGTAGAGCGACGGTGCCGGCAGGCCAATCGCTACAGGTGTCGTGGCCGGACGGCACACTCACTCTACACGGCAGGGCGGTTTCAGAGATCGCAGTCCCCAGGCGGGATGTGCGATAGGTCTTCCCATGAAACGCCTCGTCTTCGCTTTCATCCTCTCCCTCCTCGCACCCCGCGCCTTCGCGTTGACGAATGCCGACACCGCCGCGCTTAAGCAGCTCACCAGGGAATATGCGTCATGGGATTACTCCGGCCGTCCCGTGCTCTTCCGTGAGCGGCTCGACTACCCGTCCTTTGAAGAGCAGCGGCGCATTTTGCTGAAGCTCGCCGAGATTCAGTGGAAAGGCTTTTGGGGCGACTACTGGCGCCGGCGCGGCGTGAAGGAACTCGAGACGCTCCGCGGCTTTTCGCCGCGCGACTTCTGGCTGCGCTACCACAGCGTACTCGAGCCCGCGCCTGGCAGCCCGGCGTCCACGGGCCGTGGACGGATCTCGGTGGACGTTCACGCCATCACCGACGCGCGCGGCCTGGCCTATGTGGTCTATCAGACCACACACGCGGAGCGCGACCTGGCCAGCGAAGACCAATTCCAGGTCCTGCGCGCGCGGTGGTCGGACGGCGCCTGGCGGCTCGTCGCCTTCCCCAGGATCACCACCACGCTCCGCCGTCAGCTCGCCGCCGCGCAGGCCAGGAAGTGATCGAGCCGGTGAGCCGCGGCCTGGCCGAGACCGCGCCGGGATCGCACCAGTTCTCGCGCCTCTGGCGGAGGGTGGTGGGGCGCACTTGCACTGTGCTGCGTTCCTCCCAGGTGACACCTGGATCCAAATCACGCTCCCGTAAGCGTCGCCTGGGGTTACTTTCGCCGAAAGGGAAAGGACGGTTCAGAGTGCCACCGTGGAAGTCTCGGCGAAACTGCCCCGCCAACGGGATTTCCGCGCTCGCGTCGTGAGTCATGCATCGCCAACCTCGTGACAATCAGCATGCCCGAATACACCAGCACTCCGCAACCGACCCTGCACGATACGAAGCATATGGCGCATCCGAGAAGCCGTCCCGGCGCGCCCTATCCGCGGGGCGCGACGCTGACTGCGGAGGGGGTCAATTATGCGATCTTCTCGGAGCACGCGACGGGGATGGAGATCTGCCTTTTCGATCACCTCGATGCGCCGCGGGAGTCCGCGCGCATCGTGCTGCACGAGCATACCGACGGCATCTGGCACGGCTTCGTGCCTGGGCTGAAGGCGGGGCAGTTTTACGGCGTGCGCGCGCACGGTCCGTATGAGCCGGAGAAGGGGCACCGCTTCAATCCCGCGAAGCTGCTGCTCGATCCGTATGCGCGGGCGATCGCAGGCGATTTCGAGTGGGGACCGGAGCTTTTCGGCTATCCGGTGGGGCAGGGGGAGGACGCGGATCTGGAGCGCAACGATCTCGACAGCGCGGGGCAGATGCCGCGGAGCGTGATCGTGGATCCAGCGTTCGACTGGGCAGGCGACCGCCGCCCGCGCACGCCACTGGATGCAACGGTTTTTTACGAGGTCCATGTGAAGGGATTCACCAAGCTGTGCCCGCATCTGCCGGAGGAAGTGCGCGGCACTTACAAGGGTCTCGGCAGCGAGGTGGCGATCGAGTATTTCAAAAAGCTCGGCGTGACCGCGGTGGAATTGCTGCCGGTGCATCAGTTCGTGAACGACAGTTTCCTGCTGGAGAAGGGTCTGTCGAACTACTGGGGCTACAACTCGATCGGCTTCTTCGCGCCGCACGCCGCGTACGCGTCGGACCCGACTCCCGGGGGGCAGGTGCGGGAGTTCAAGGAGATGGTCCGGGCGCTGCACGCCGCGGGTCTCGAGGTCATTCTCGACGTGGTGTACAATCACACGGCGGAGGGCAACCACCTCGGCCCCACCCTCTGCTTTCGCGGGCTCGACAATTCCGCCTACTATCACCTGGTCGCGGGTTCGCCACGGCACTGCATGGACTACACCGGCTGCGGAAACTCCGTGAACGTGGAGCATCCGCGCACGCTGCAACTGGTCGCCGACAGCCTGCGCTACTGGGTGCAGGAGATGCATGTGGATGGCTTCCGCTTCGACCTCGCGACGACGCTCGGGCGCGGCGTCCGCGGGTTCGACCGGGCGACCGGCTTCTTCGACATTCTGCTCCAGGATCCGGTGCTCTCGCAGGTGAAGCTCATCGCCGAGCCCTGGGACATCGGCGACTATGGGTATCAAGTCGGCGGTTTCCCGCCCGGCTGGTCGGAGTGGAATGGAAAATATCGCGATTGCGTCCGCGCTTACTGGAAGGGCGACGATGGCATGATCGGCGACTTCGCGTCGCGCTTTGCCGGCAGCCCCGATATCTACCAGCACGGCGGACGGCGGCCCACGGCGAGTGTGAATTTCGTGACCGCGCACGATGGCTTCACGCTGAACGATCTCGTGAGCTACAATGAGAAGCACAACGAAGCCAACGGCGAGGAGGGCCGCGACGGAGACAATCACAACCGCTCCTGGAATTGCGGCGCCGAGGGACCGACGGACGTTCCGGAGATCAATACGCTGCGCCGCCGGCAGCGGCGGAATTTTCTCGTCACGCTGTTCCTTTCGCAGGGCGTGCCGATGCTCTGCGGCGGCGACGAATTTGGGCGCAGCCAAAACGGCAACAACAACACCTACGGCCAGGACAACCCGCTCAACTGGTTCCCGTGGAATCCCGCGGCCAGCGATCAGACGCTTGCGAAATTCACCACCCGCCTGATCGCCTTCCGCCGTGAGCATCCGATCTTCCGCCGTCCGAAATTTTTTGCGGGGCGCAAGGTGCGCGGGCACGAGTTTCGCGATCTGCTCTGGGTGAATCCGGGCGGGACCGCGATGCATGCCGACGAGTGGCACAGCGGCTTCGGGCGCTGCCTCGGCGCGGTGCTCAATGGGCAGACGAGCGACGTCCACGACGCCGATGGGAAGCCCATCAACGACGATACCTTCATGGTGCTTTTCAATGCGCACCACGAGCCGATGAACTTCAAGCTCACGGGTTCCAGGGGGCTCGCCTGGCAGCTCCTCCTCGACACGCGCGAGGAGGCTGGGTTCCTGAGCGAGCCACGCGCCTATGCATCCGGCAAAGATCTCGAAGTCCTCGACCGCTCCGTGTGTGTGCTCCGGCTCGAAAAGGGCAGTGGCGGCGCGAAGCCCTCCCGCTCGCGCCGCCGCGGGACGTGAGTCGGTGGGCGGCTATCGAGATTCTCGTCACTCGAGGACAAAGGCCGCCACCGGCAGGACGCGGAGTGCTTGAGCGATCGAGAGCGGAGCTTCGCCAGCGGTGAACTCCGCGCCGGTGAAAAGATCGCGGGCTGTCCGGCCCGCAAACTCCGCGGGCCACGCGAGGGCGGTGTCGCGCCAGGCATCGCCGATCGGCGGAAAGATCGGGCGCGCCGTGAGGCGGGCCGTCAGACGTGCGGTCAGGCTCCCATTGAGGCTCGCGGTGAGGCGCGGAACGATGATGAGGATCGCCTGATCCTCCCTTCGCCGCAGAAACGCCACGATGCAGTCGGCAGAAGACCCGCTCCCGTGGAGCGGCATCACCTCGCCCGACTGGAACAGCGCGGGGTGCTCGCGGCGAAAATGCAGCAGCGTGCGGGTCAGGAAAAGTTTGATCCGGCCGTCGTGCCAATCGCTGAGCAGCGCGGCGGGATCGGCGTGGGCGAGGGACGCGAGCGCCTGCCGGCGCGCGTCGTAATCGACGGCGCGGCGATTGTCGGGATCGACGAGGCTGAAGTCCCACAGTTCCGTGCCTTGATAAAAGTCCGGCACGCCGGGCACGGTCGCCTTGAGCACGGTCTGCGCGAGGGAATTGATCGCGCCGAGCTGCGCGATCCGCTCGGCGAATGACGTGAAGCTGTCGAGAAAGCGCTTCGCGTCAGGCCCGAAGATGCCTGCGATGAACGCGCGCACGGCTTCTTCCCAGGCCTCGTTCGGCTTCACCCAACTGCTGTTCACTTTCGCCTCCTTCATTGCCTTGATGAGGTACTCCTGGATGCGCCCCACGTAGATCGCGCGAGCGTCTTCATCCATCGGCGCCAGCGGCCAGGTGCCGAGCAGCGTCTGGTAGAGGAGGTATTCCTCGTTGGCGTCGGGCGCGAATTCACCGTCGATCTCGCGCTTCTGACCGCGATTGACGGTGTGCCAATGCCGCACGGCCTTCCGCCATTCCGCCGGCATCTCGGAGATCGCCGCGATGCGCGCCCGTGTGTCTTCGCTCCGTTTCGTATCGTGCGTGGACGTCGCCAGCATGCAGTGCGGGTGCTCGCGGAAGCGGGTGACGCAAGTCTCGAAGAATTTTTCCGACGAGAGTGAGAAGTGATTCGGTTCGCCGCCCACTTCGTTGAGCGCGACCAGCCGGTTGTAGATATAGAAGGTCGTGTCCTCGACGCCCTTGGCCATGATCGGCCCGGTGCATTGCTGGAACTTCATCACGAAGCGCAGATGCTCGGTGCGCGCCGCGTCGTCGATGTTCTCCGGGAATTTCTTGAGCAGGATGTCGCCGAGAAAATCGAAGACCGAACGCTCGATGCCGGGATTGCGCCGCTCGGCGAGGCGCACCGCGGTCCGCACTTCGCGAATGTCCTCCGGCGTCGGCTCCTGATCCGGCGTGACATAGGCGCGATAGACGGGGAAGCATGCGATGACTTCGCGCACCGCGGTGGTCAGTGCGTTGAGCGTGAAGTCGCGATACCAGCGATTCCGCTCGGAGAGCCGGTCGAGCATCGAGGCCAGCACATTGATCTCGCTCGCCAGCGCCAGGCGCATGACGAGTTGCTTCTTCTGGTAGGAGATCTCGGAAAAGCGCGGGCCGTCCCCGATAAACGTCGCGTAGGTCTCGGTGATGGATTTCTCCGCCGCCGGGTCGATCAGCAGGCGGATGGCCTCATTTGCAAACTCGTAGCCCGTGGTGCCATGCACCGGCCACTCGGGCCGCAGCCGCTCGTTGCCGAGGAGGATTTTCTCGACGAGCAAATAGAGCGGCAGCTTGCCTGCCCGGGCGACGTTGAGCTGAGCGACGCGGTGCTGCAATTGCGTCAGGTATTCGCCGGGATTCCAGAGGCCGTCCACATGGTCGATGCGCAGGCCGTCCACGGACCCGTTGCCGATCAGCTCGAAGATGAATTGGTGCGTGGCTTCGAAGACCTCTGGCAGCTCGACGCGGATGGCGGCGAGGTCATTGATGTCGAAGAAGCGGCGGTAATTGATCTCCTCGGCGGCGACGCGCCAGTAGCTCAGGCGATAGGCCTGGTCGGAGAGCAGTTCGTCGAAGGCATCGAAGCTGCGCACGTCGCCCGGCTGGCCTTCGATCTCACGCAGCGTCGCGGCGATGGCCTCGACCAGTTCGGGGCATTCTTCGCAGCGGCGGTGCAGCCGGCGCTTGATGATCTCCTTTTCCCGCACCCGCTCGGCGATCTTCTGCGGATCGGTCTCGGTTCGCGGCGGGAGATGTTCGAGCGCGGTGATCACGCTCTGATACTCGGCCTGGAAATCCTCGGACACGCCGCGCGCGGCCAGCCTCGCGAGCGCGGGTTTGAGGATCAGCACGTAACTGCGCGGGGCGAGCGGCAGCCGGGTCTCGAAGTAACGCAGGAAAAACGCGCCACTCTGATACTCGAGCTTGAACTCGCCGCGCTCGAGCACGCGCCCGTATTGATCGCCGAGGATCGGGAGCAGGACGCAGTTGTCGAGGTCGCGCTTTAGGGGATGCCAGTCGATGTCAAAGTGCGGGGCGAAGACGGAGCTCGGGCCATTCTCGAGCACATCGGTCCACCACGTATTCACCGGCGAAGCGATGCCCATGTGGTTCGGCACGAAATCGACGATCTGCCCGAGCCGATGTTCGTGCAGGGCAGCGACGAACGCGTCGTATTCCTCGCGGGTGCCGATCGCCGGGTTCAGCTCATTGTGATCGCCGATGTCATAACCGTGCAGGCTGTCGGGGCTCGCGCGGAAGTAGGGCGAGGAATAGACATGACCGATCCCGAGGTCGCGCAGATACGGCACGAGTTCGCGCGCCTGGCGGAAGGTGAAGTGTTTGTTGAACTGGAGACGATACGTCGCCGTCGGGATGCGGGCGGGATTCATGCGGAGAAGGGATTCCAAACCATTGCGACCTGCGTTCCTGCCTCGGTGCCGGAGGCACCACGGATATAAGCCGGTGGCGTCAGCCACCGGATCTCGGAAACAACGGCACCCGCCCCGGACGGCGCGGCGGAATTTCCATCGCGCGCGCGCTTTTTCGGCGCTCCGCCGGGGCGCGCTCGCTCTTCGCACGATTCCGGTGGCTGACGCCACCGGCTAATTTCCGAAGCGCCTCCGGCGCACCGAAAGGCGTGAAATGGGAAGCATCCTGCGACATTCATAGCCGGCGCGAATGGAGGACGAGCGTCTCGGGACCGGTGAAGGACACCTTGCCATTCTTAGGATTGACGCTGGAGAGGCCGCTTCCGCCGAAACGCGATTCGTTCGTCGCAAGGACGCGCCGCCAATTTGCCTCGGCGAGCTGGTGCGTGAACGGCTCGGCGGCGAGATGCGCGAGGATCAGCCATTCGCCAGTCGCACCGTGGAAGCGCAGCATCGCCGCGCCGACGTTCGTGACATCCCAGCCCTCGCGCGCCACCGGACGAAAGGCCGCATCGGAGGCGCGCAGGCGCAGGCACTCGCGATGGAGCGCGAGCAGCGAGGTGTGCGGCTCGCGGGCGAGTTCGCTCCAGTCGAGCTTCGAGCGGGTGAAGGTCTCGGGGCTCTGCGGATCGGGGATGGTGCGGGCGATCTCGGGATCGCGGAATTCGGGGAAGCGCGCGAACTCCTTGCGCCGGCCTTCGGTGACGAGCCGGCCGAGTTCGTCGCTGTGCTCGGTGAAATAAAGGAACGGTGTGGACGCGCCCCATTCCTGCCCCATGAAAAGCATCGGCGTGTAAGGCGCGAGCAGCAGCAGCGCGCTCGCTGCGCGATAAGCCTCGGGCGAGGTGAGTCGATGCAGCCGTTCGCCAAAGGCACGGTTGCCGACCTGGTCGTGATTGCTGATGCAAAAGGCGAAGCAGCTCGGCGGAAGATGCGCACACTCGCTGCCGCGCGCGATGCCGTGCTGCTTGCTCAACTTCCCGCGGTAGTGCCAGCCGTGTTCCAATTCGTCGGCGAGTTCCGCGGCACTGCCGTCGAAGTCCTCGCGGTAGCTGGGATCGCCGAGCGCGACCTGCACGGTGTGGCAGAAATCATCCGCATAGACCGCATCGAGTCCATGGCCGTCGGGGGCCACGATTATCGCGAGATTGCGCTCATCCTCCGCGATCGTGAATGCGCCGCGGATGTCGGCGGCTTGCGAGATCTGGGCGAGCAGATGCTGCTCGGACTCGTCGAGGATGGCGTGCGTGGCGTCGAGCCGGAGGCCGTCGAAGTGGAATTCGTCGAGCCAGTAGGCAGAGTTGGAGAGAAAGAAGTGGCGCACCTCTCCGCTTTGTTCGCCGTCGAGATTCAGCGCCGCGCCCCAGGGCGTGTGCCGCTCTTCGTTGAAATAAAAGCGGCTGTAGGCGCCCAGGTAATTCCCGTCCGGGCCGAAGTGGTTATAGACCACGTCGAGCACGGCGGCGAGGCCGCGCGCGTGAGCGGCATCGACCAGCGCGCGCAGATCGTCGG
>JBGSYE010000189.1:0-6313 GCA_041751075.1 Chthoniobacteraceae bacterium | reverse complement strand
TAGCCAGCGTCCCAGCTTTGCATCGTAAGCCCGATAGAGCGCCAGGTGGAGACCGGTGGAGGGATGGTAGCGATGCCCGGTGAACCCCACTTCCGGGGAGAACGGGCGGGCGCTGGGTGGCGTGACCGCTCCGTACGGGTCATAGGAGAAGCGGGCGCGGATGGCTCCGGTGCTGACCTGGACCATCTCCCAGATGCTGCCGAGATGGTCGCGGGTGTAGAGATAGTTGCCGGCATCCGCGCCCGTGAGCCATTGCTCGCCTCCCGCGAAGTAATTCTCCGCGACCGCATTGCCCGGCGTGCGCTGCTGCACGAGCTGCGAGCCGTCCCACAGCCAGCGGCTGGTCTCGGTGCCATTGAGCTTTTCCACCACCCGGCGGTCGTGGCCGTCGTACTCCCACGCGTAAGTGTCGCCGGTGGCGGCCACGGTCACGCTCTTGAGCCGGTTCTTCGCGTCCCAGGTGAAGGTGCGCTGGCCGTCGGTCTCGAGGTTGCCATTGAGGTCATACTGGAGCGGCGGCTGCGCGGGACCGACGGTGAACTGGTAACTCTGCGTCCGCGTGTTGGCGCTGGCATCGGTGGCGGCGACGGTCACGGTGTTCTGGCCTTCGCCCACGGCGATCTGCCGCTCGTAACGCCATTGGCCGCTGTCGGGCATGGAGATCACGGCGGCGGGCTGGCCATTGACGGTCACCGTCGCCGGTTCGTCCACGGTGCCTTCCACCAGAGTCAGGCCCGCGCCGCCGATCTGGGTGAGCTGGTTGAGCGCATTGTGCAGCCGGGGGGTGTCACCCGCGGCATCGCTGGTGAAGTAACGGTTGCCTCCGGCGTCGTAGCGGTAGCGGTGGTGTTCCAGCACGGCGCCCACGCTATCGGTCAGCACGGCGTCGATCAACTCCGAGCTGCGATTGTAGCGCAGCGCCATCGACTTGGAGGATTGCGTCCACGTGGTGATGCGCCCGCTGGCATCGTAGTCGTAGCCAAAGTAGGACAGAGGGCCGAAGCCGCCGCTGTGGGTGATGCTCTGCAGGCGCAGCGCTTTCCCGCCCGTCGCATCCAACGGGTGGTAGCCGTAGCTGGCCACGATTCCATTGGGCAGCGTGATGCTGGCGGGCCGGTGGCTCAAATTGCTCGCGCCGTAGGCGGTGAGGAAGGTGCCGAGGTTATTTACCATCTGCGTCACTCGCCCGAGGGAATCGAAGCTCTCCGTCTCCGTGCGCAGGACCGCGCCGCCGTCGGCCAGGACTTCGCGGGTGACGAGGCGCTCCTGCCAGTCGTAGGTGTGCTTCACGGTGTCGTCGGCCCACGGACCATTGACTGTGGCGAGTCGAACGGCGCCGGAGGTGCCTGCCGTGAGGGAGTGATAAGTGTAAGTGGTCGTGCCGAGGCCATCGGTCATCGTGCGCAGGCGGGCGAGAGGGTCCGGGACATTGGCGCTGCCGAGGTAGCTGTAGCTCACCTCCGTGGTGGCGGGGTCGGTGTAGTCTTCACTCACGCGCTGGCCGGCAGGCGAATAGCGATAGGTAACGGTGGGTTGGCCGCTGGCCTGATCTTTGGGGGAAGTGGCGGTCGCCAGTCTTCCGCTGAGCGCCTGGTAAGTGTAGCTCGTCTTGGTCGTGCCGTCGGGAAGGGTTTTGTGCATCACCCGGCCTTGTTCGTCGCGTTTCCAGCGCGTGGTCTGCCCGAGGGGGTCGATGAGTGCGCTGATCGCGCCGCACTTGCACCACTGATACTGCGTGAGCCGGCCCTGGGGATCCTGCTCGGCGATCCGCTGCTGGAGAGCGTCGTAGCCGTAGCGCGTCCACAGGTCTCTGCGATCCTTCATGGCGGTGAGGCTGAGATTGGTATGGACGAACTCCTCGGTGGTCGTATCGGGATGCGTGATCTTCGTGAGGCGATCGAAATCGTCGTAAGCGAACGTGCGCGCATAGCCGCTTTCGTCGGTGTGGGTGGCGATGCGCGCCTCGGTGTCGTAGGTGAAGGTGGCCACCGTGACGAACTGACCGGGCTGGGTCGGGTTGGAGCGCTCGATCTTGCGGAGGTATCCAGAGGCTGTCGCGGACCATGCCGGGGTCGGCCCATCGGGGGCAGCGTAGGCCAGTCGCGTCGTCTCGCTCTGCGGCGACTTGCTGCGGATCGTCTGGGTCACCTGGCCTTTGGCATTGTAAGTGTAATCGGTGACGAGCCCGCTGGCGTTGGTGATCTTGCCTGGGAGGTTGAGGACGAAGTTCGATCCGGAGAAGAGCGACTTGGCCGTACCATTGTCTCGTGCGGTGAGAGCGATGAGTCTGCCCGCCGAGAAGTGGGAGGTGAGAACCCGCCCCTCGGCGTCGCCGGCGGCGACCGACATGTAGGTCGAGGTCAAAAACTGCGTGCTCGTCCCCTCAATCACCCATTGCGGGGGCTGACCAGGCGTCTGGCCCTCCACGGCGCGCAGCGTTCGATCCGCGATCGAGGTGGTTCCCGGCGAATGCGCGCTCAACTGTCCAGGGTAGTTGAACCACACGCGTCCTTCGAGTGGGCGTTTGATGCTCCCCGGAAGTCCGGTAATCACACCGGCTGAACTCGCGAGCCAGTTGTAAATCGTTGCCTTGGAGTAATCGCCCGGCCCCATGCTCCACGCCTTCTTGTCCCAGTAGTAGCTGTTGCGCCAGTGGAGGTTATCGATCTTCGGCCGGAAATCGACGTCCACTCCGTTGAGGAACAAGGTTTCACTTTGTTCATTCACCGGCGGCGGGTTCGGATCGACTCCATTGGCCGGGTAGTTGGCGTTGTCGTTTTGCTCGACTCGCTCCTTGTCGCCGTAGGCATCGGTGGCTTCGATCCACCGGCCAGGAGTGGTGCTGGAGCTGCCGATCAGCGGTGGCAATTCTCCCTGCGCGAAGGTGGTGTCGCCATACGGGGTGCGCAGCCGGTCGATGAATCCGCTGTCCTCGTAGCGAAATTCCGAAACGATACCCATGCAATCGACGATCTTCGAAAGCAGCCCGGCGGCGGTGTAGAAAAAGCGCGCCGCCCTCCCATAGGGATCGGTGATTTTCCGCAGATAGGTGGTGTGCAGCAGAGCCCCGTCGCCGGGCTCGGGCACGTAGCTGAATTCCGTGATCCGCTCCTCGCAATCGAAGATTTTCCACACGCGTCCCATCGCATCGTATTCGATGCGGGTGCGGTGGTTCTGAGGATCGACGATGCCGGTCAATTCATAGCGCGGTGGTGTGCCGCCTCGATACCGGAAGTATTCGAAGATCGTGCCATCGCGATGCGTCACGCGGAAGCCAGAGCCGGCGATGTAAGCGAGGGTCGGCAGGTCTGCGTAGCGGCTTTTGTAAATTCCGTTCTGCGAGGAGTAAGTGAAGAAGTGTCCCTGACTCGACACCTGCCGGACGCTCGCGAGGGTGCTGTCGGTGACCTCGATGTGATCAAAGTAGCGGCAGAACCACAGCGGTCCGAAGCTCGCGCCAATCCCCGACGAAGCATTGATCACCGAGCGCTGGTTGTAGGTCAGTTGGACGACGGTCGGCGAACCAAAGGGAATCTGGTAGCGCACCGGCGTATCGGTGATGGTGAGTCCCGGATTGAAAAGATTGAGCGCATAACCGGCCATCGCGTCGCCGGAGGTGCAGCCGGTGTCTGGATTGCAGCCCTCGTCGTCGCGCCCATGGATGCAATGCCGGCCGAAAACCGTCCGCGCCTCCGCATCCGACACCAATTCGAAACCCAGAGGGATCGTGGTGCCTCCAGGGACTGCAAAATATCCGCTGGCTTGCTCCTGGATCACCTCGGGAAGCGCCCAGATATCGAGCTTCAGATGCGGATCGACGAGCCGGTAGCGCCCCTCGGATTTCTCCGTGATCGCGGAGTAGTGGCCGTAGCTCCAATGCACCACGCTCGGCACGGGTACCGCCGCGCCCGAGGTGCGCTTGTAGAGCGCGAGATTGCCGCCAGCCTCGAGACTGTGAGCGCGCAGCTCGAAGAGCGAAAGCCCCTCGGCGATGAATTGCGCCTCCTCCGCAGGGTCGTGGACATCGGGAAAGATCGGCCGCTGCCCGAGCGGCACGCAGACGGCATTGGCCGCGCTGAACCCGCAGAAGACATTCTGCTCGGCGCGGTGTCTTTTCCGGGCCAGAAGTGGACGACGAGCGGCGGCGGCGGTGCCGGCGGGTGCTCGGCCAGCCATTTTTCATAGGCGATCCGCTGCGTTTCGCGCTCCCGCCAGGCGGCGATCAGCCCGGCACGATGCGCGTCGAAGTAGCCGTGGAGAGCATCCAGGCCAGCCAGCGTCGCATCGTCAGCCGGCGGATGTTGCTTTCCGGTCAGGAAGTATTCCGAGCGCATGGGACTGAAGGCGGCCAGCGTCGGGATGCCTGGGAGCGAACCTTGCCGCGCCCCTTCGCGCGTTTCCTCGCCGAAGCCGAAGAACAGGCTGTACACGGCGTCCTCCGTTTCCTTTTTGTCTCTATCGTCAACCGCCAAGCATGGCGCATCGCAAATTCCCTTCCGCGCCCGGCGTCCGCAATTTGCTCGGGCCGGGAATCCGCCATGCCCGGGAGGTGAAAGGCTGGTCGCAGGACGATCTGGCGAGGAAGCTCCAGCTCACGGGATGGGACGTGGATCGGACGCTGATCGCACGCATTGAGCTGCAGACGCGGTGCATCACGGATATGGAGCTGCTCGCGCTGGCGACGGTGCTGGGGGTGACGCTTGGGGCCATCGAGGGGTGGGCGGGACCGTGAACCGAGGTAGCGAGTGGCCTGGAAGGCACACTCGCTCTGCGGAGAATTGCATTGCTCCACGGTGTGCGGCAGGCCATGAGAGTCGGCGTGCCAACCACACTCAGGGACTCAAACCAGGGAAAGAGTGGACTTCGAAATCACCCACCTCACCCACTATAAGTACGGCCATCCAGCGGCGGAGGCTTACGGCGAGGCGCGGCTGACGCCGCCGACGCTCCCGCATCAGGCGGTGCTGAGCCATCGGCTGGTGCTCGATCCCGAGGTGAAGACCTCGACCTACACCGATCACTTCGGCAATCAGGTCGATTTCTTTTCGCTCCCCTTCCGCCATCGCCAGCTCACGCTGCGCAATGAAATCGTCGTGCGTACCGGGGCCCCGCGCCGGCCGCAGGAGAGTCTCGACCTTCCCTTTCTCGACGCACGCCAGATTCTGAACTCCGCGCTCACCGACATCTTCGAGTACCTGCTGCCCACCGACGTCGTCGAAACAGGACGCGAGGCGGCGACCTGGGCGCGGAAGTATTTCTCGGCTGAGGCGCCACTCGGCGAGGCCCTCGAGCGGCTCAATCACGCGATCCATCGCGAATTCGAGTACCAGCCCGGAACGACGGAAAACTCGACCCCGCTGGCCACCGTGTGGAAGACGCGGACGGGCGTGTGCCAGGACTTCGCGCACATCGGTCTGAGCGTGCTGCGCACCGCGGGGCTGCCTGCGCGCTACGTCTGCGGCTACATCGAGACGGACGCTCCGCCGACCGGCTCGCGGCTCACCGGGGCGGTGGCGACGCACGCCTGGATCGAAGTGCTCGTGCCCGGCATGACGTGGGTGGCGATCGACCCGACGAATCGGCAGTGGGTCAATGAACGTTACGTCGCGGTGAGCTATGGGCGCGATTACCGCGATGCGACGCCGTTGCGCGGCACCTTCAAGGGCAGCGGCGGACAGAAGATGACCGCGCACGTCCACATGAAGCGGCGAAAGGAAAGGACGCGCGCATGAAGGTCGAGATCCGCTACGCCAGCTCGTACACTTACGCGCGGCGCGTTTCGTTTTCGCCGCACCTCTTCCGGCTCATTCCGAAAGTGGACCGCCATCTGAAGGTGCGCAGCTTCAACTTCACGACCAATCGTGGCGCGGTCACGAACTGGCGGCGCGATCTTTTCGACAACGAAGTCGCGTCCTGCTTCTACCCGAACTTCTCCACGACGCTTAGCGTGCGGCTGAAGCTGGTGCTCGAGGTCGAGGCGAAGAATGCCTTTGGCTTCCTGCTCGAACCGCACGCGCTGCACCTGCCCTTTGCCTGCAAGGCGGCGGAGATGCGCGTGCTCAGCCCGTATCTCCTACAGACGGAGCCGGCGCCGCGGCTTCGCTTCTGGCGCCAGCCGGTGACGCAGCGTCCGACCATCGACACCCTCGTGGAGCTGAACTCCGCGCTGCACGATCATCTCGAATACGAGCGGCGCGAGGAAGGCGAGGCCCGTCCGCCGGCGGAGACGCTGCGGCTCGGGCGCGGCTCGTGTCGCGACTTTGCCGTGGTGCTCGTGGAAGTGCTGCGCGGGCTCGGCCTCGCCGCGCGCCAC
>JBGSYE010000188.1:0-4394 GCA_041751075.1 Chthoniobacteraceae bacterium | reverse complement strand
ATCCATGTGCCCGCGGGTTTCAAAGTGGAACTCGTCGCCGCGGAGCCGCTGCTGCTCGATCCGGTGGCGTTCGATTGGGATGAGCGCGGACGACTGTGGGTGGTGGAGATGGCCGACTATCCGCTCGGCATGGACAACAATGGCAAGCCCGGCGGTCGCGTGCGCGTGCTCGAAGATGCCGATGGCGACGGGCACTATGATCGGTCCACGCTCTTCGCCGACGGACTCAACTTTCCCAATGGCCTGCTCACCTGGCGCGACGGTGTGATCGTCACCGCGGCGCCAAATATCCTCTTCCTCCGCGACACGGACGGCGACGGCAAAGCCGACGAGCAGACGGTGCTCGTGAGTGGCTTGCAGGAAGGGAACCAGCAACTCCGCGCGAATGGTCTCCGGTGGGGACTCGACAACTGGGTGTATGTCGCCGCCGGCGGGCATCACGGGAAATATGGTGTGGACACGAAGCTGCGCTCGCATCGCGCCGACACGGAAGTGATTGTCGGCAGCCGCGACTTTCGCTTTCGCCCCGACAGCGGCGCGCTCGAGCCGCAGAGCGGACCGACGCAGTTTGGCCGCAATCGCGACGCCTGGGGCCGGTGGTTCGGCACGCAGAACTCGAATCCGCTCTGGCACTACGTGCTGCCGGATCACTACCTCCGCCGCAATCCGCACGTCGGCGCGGCGGAGACGCGGGTGCAATTGCTCACGCCGGCGAATCCGCCCGTCTTCCCCGCGAGCCCGCTGGAGAAGCGCCTTCACAGCTTCGATCAATCGGGGCACTTCACCTCCGCGTGCGGCGGCATGATCTACCGCGACACGCGGCTCTTCCCGGCGGGCGAGATCCACGCCTTCGTCTGCGAGCCCTTTCACAATCTCGTGCAGCACGCGCGGCTCGCGGATGACGGCGTCACCTTCACCGCCAGCCGCGTGACGGGCGAAGGGCCGTTCGATTTCTTCGCAAGCGAGGATCGGTGGACCCGCCCGACCATGGTGCGCGAAGGCCCCGATGGCGCGCTGTGGGTCGCGGACATGTATCGCTACATGATCGAGCACCCGCAGTTTCTCCCGCCGGTGGGAAAGGATGAGCTGCTCCCGCACTACCGCGCGGGTGACGATCGTGGTCGGCTCTACCGCGTGAGCCGCGAGGACACGCCGGCGTTTCGCGGGATGCGATTCGATAAAATGAGCGTCATCGAATTGGTCGCCGCGCTCGATTCGCCGAGCGGCTGGCAGCGGGACAAGGCGCAGCAAATCCTGCTCTGGCGCGACGACGCTGCGGCAGTCGCCCCGCTGCGCGCGATGGCCGCGACGAGCTCGAATCCGCTGGCCCGGTTGCATGCGCTCTGCACGCTCCACGGGCTCGGTGAGATCAGCGAAGATGACGTGGTGCGCGCTCTCGGTGATCCGCATCCGGGCGTGCGTGAGAACGGCTTGCAAATCGCCGAGTCGCGCTTCACGCCGAAAGTCCTTGCCGCCGTCGTGCGGCTCGAGGGCGACCCGGACTCCAAGGTGCGCCTGCAACTCGCCTTTTCCCTCGGCGAATCGCCGGATATCGCTGCTGGTAATACGCTCGCCGGTCTTTTGAAAGAACACACCTCCGATTCAATGATGGTCGCGGCAGTGATGAGTTCCGCGGTCCCGCACCTTCGCGTCCTCGCGGGCGCTGGCGGGGAAGCCGCCGAACCGCTCCTGAATACCGCGCTCGCGTTGAATGATCGCGTGGCACTCGCCGATCTGCTGGCCCCGTCCTTCACGCGGAAGGGCGAAACTTTTGCGCAGGAACAACTCTCCGACTTCGCCCGCCTCCTCGATCTGCTCGCTCGCAACAACCGCTCGCTGGAGGCCCTGCGGGGTTCGGGAGATGCGCTTGCCGGATTGCTCGGGCATGCGGATGCCATCGTCGCGCAGGCGCGCGGCAGTGCAGCGGATACTGGCGCTTCCCCCGCCGATCGCATCGCGGCTGCGGGACTGATTAGCCGACTGCCCGCGTCTCGCACGGAAGCGATCGCGCTGCTCACCGCGTGGCTCGACCCGCAGCATCCGGCAGATGTGCAGGTGACCGCCCTGCGTGAACTCGGCAGCACCGGCGCTCCCGAAGTGCCGGCGGTGCTCGCGAAGGCGTGGCCCGGACTCGGCCCCCGCGGGCGACAGGCCGCGGTGAACGCCTGGATGAATCGCGAGGAATGGGCCTTCGACCTCACGCAGCGATTGGAGCGCGCGGAGCTGCCGATGTCCGCCCTCGAAGCCACGCAGCGCGCCCGCCTGCTCAAGCACGACTCCGGTCGCGTTCGCCAGCGCGCCGCGAAGATTTTCTCCGCCAGCACCACTGCCGTGCGCGGAAAGGTCGTGGATGAATATCGCTCTGCGCTGTCGTTGAAGGGCGAGTCCGCAAGGGGCCGTGAAGTTTTCCTCCGCGCCTGCGCCGTCTGCCACAAGCGCGGCGATGAAGGGAAGGACATCGGCCCGGACCTCATCTCCGTCGTCGAACATCCGCCGGAGAAACTGCTCGCGAGCATCCTCGACCCGAACGTCGATATCCAACCCGGCTTCAACGCCTACACCTGCACGCTGAAGAGCGGCGAACAGAACTACGGCCTCGTCGCCGCCGAGACTGCCAACAGCGTCACAATGAAACTCGCGGACGCCTCCGTGAAGACCGTACTCCGCAATCAGATCGCCACTCTGCAAAGCCAGAACACATCGCTCATGCCCGAAGGGCTTGAAGCCGCGATCACAAAGCAGGAGATGGCCGACCTCATCGAATTCCTGCGCACGCGTCCGGAGGCGAAGGGGCAATGATCACGCGCCTGTGCAGGGCCGCGCTGCTGATGCTCGTGATGGCGGGTCACGCCTTCGCGCTTGCTCCGCTGCTGCCGGTCGGCGTGGCGCGGGTGGACATCACGCCGCCGGAGCCGATCCGCCTGTGCGGCTACTCCGAGCGCAGCACGCCCTTCGAGAGTGTGGCGGAACGCCTGCGTGCATGTGCGCTGGCGATCGGGGACAATGACGCGAAACCGTCGGTGCTCATCACGGTGGAACTCATCGGCGCGCCCGCGGACATCGTCGAACCGCTCGCGGAGCGGCTGAAGACGAAGGCCGGGATCGCGCGCGAGAATCTCGTCGTGTGTGCCACGCACACGCACACCGGCCCGGTGCTCTCGGCTTTCCTCAAAGGTGCGCACTTTCCGGAGCCATTACCCGCGGAGGAAATGGAGCGCGTGCGCCGCTACGAAGCGTGGCTCATCGATCAACTTGAGAAGGTGGCGCTCGACGCCTTGCACTCGCGCCAGCCTGCGCGCCTCGCGTGGTGCCAGGGGAGCGTGGCTTTTGCGGCCAATCGCCGCTTCATCCAGAACGGCAAGTATGCCGGCATGAGGGCCACCGACGGACCGGTGGATCATGCGCTGCCCATGCTGACCGTTACAGACGCACAGGGTGCGCTCCGCGCGGTGCTCACGAACTACGCCTGCCACTGCACGACCTACGCGCCGAAGTTCAACCATGTGCATGGCGATTGGGCGGGGGCGGCGGCGCGGATGATCGAGGAGCGGCATCCCGGCAGCACCGCGCTCATCGCCATCGGCTGCGGCGCGGATGCGAATCCAAATCCGCGCGGTGCAATCGACGGCACGGAAATGGTGGACGCGCATGGCCGGGCGGTGGCCGATGAAATCGACCGTTTGCTCGCCGGGCCACAGACCGTGCTCGCCTCTGCACCCGTGGGCGCGCTCTCACGCATCGACCTTCCTTTCGACCACGTCCCGACCCGCGACGAGCTGGAGCAGCGGATCGCCGCCGGCAAGCGGCCCGCGAATTACGCGCGCATCCTGATCGACCGCCTCGACCGCGGCGAAAAGCTGCCTGCATCATTCAAGTATCCGGTGCAGACGTGGACCTTCGGCGGCGATCTCGCGATGATCTTCCTCGCGGGCGAAGTGCTGGTGGACTAATCGCTGCGGCTCAAACGCGAGATGGATGGCAGCAGGCTCTGGATCACGGCATACGCAAATGACACCCCCGGCTACATCGCCTCGCGCCGCGTGATCGTGGAGGGGGGCTACGAAGTGGACGGCTCGATGGACAACTACGACAAACCCACGCGCCTCGCGCTCGTGGCGGAGGATCTCATCGTCAATGCGGTGAAGCAACTGACGCCGCTCCCGTTCACTGAAAGCGGCGGCACCACGAAGGGACCGGAACGATGAGAGGCAAGCTGTGGGATGCGGGCGTCGGCGGCCGGCTTGCAAGCGCCGTTCTTCTCGCGCTGACTGTCGCCGGCAGTGCGGCAACGGCGCCGCGGCCGAATATCGTTCTCTTTCTCTGTGACGATCTCGGCTTCTCGGATGTCGGCTCCTACGGCGGCGAAATCCCGACGCCCAACATCGACGCCCTCG
>JBGSYE010000187.1:0-4368 GCA_041751075.1 Chthoniobacteraceae bacterium | reverse complement strand
GTCGGCGAAAGTCGCCACCGCCCGTGCCCGCGGCGGCTGCGATGGCAGCGCGCAAGCGCCCGTGGCGAGGATCTCCTTGGTGGCGCCGATGACTCCCGCGTCATTCGGCAGCGCGCCGTGCTCGACCTCGATGAAGTACGTCGGAATGCGTTTGCCGTCCTGCTCGAGGAAGCTGAGGGAGTGCGGCACAGTGCCGTCGCCGGCTAGCGAATCACGATAGCCGCCCGGATCGTCGAGCCGGTTCCAATCCGCCACGTCCACCTTGGTCATCTTGTTGCAGCCCGCGATGTAGCTCATGCGTGTGCCATCGACGATCTTTTGCAGCCGCGTGTGGCTGGTCCGCGCGAGATCGAGGATCTTGCGCGTCACGCCGTAAGCCTGCCAAGTGGCAGGGTCGTACATTCGCTCGATCGAGGGCATGACGATCGGCGAGGGCAGCATCTGGATGCCGCCGGGCATGGTGTTGAGGATTGCGACGATCTCCGCGCGGTTGTGCTTAATGTCGAAGGTCGCGAGCTTGCGCACCGTATCGATCGCGCCGGTGATCACTTGCGGGATCGCGAAGGAACCGTGATTCGGTGTGCCGAGCATGATCAGCCGTCCGCCTTTCTTCCACCGATCCGCATGGCGCAGGATGTAGGTGCGCGAGACCAGTCCGCCCATGGAGTGCGCGACCAGATTTACGGACGCGCCCGCGCCGAACCAGCCGTCGATCTTTGCGCGCAGCGCATCGGCGAGATCCGCGAGATCGAGCCGCCAGTCGTAGTGAAAGCCCTGCACATTCCACTGGTCCGCCGCGAGCCCGAGCAGCATCTCGGAGTACCATTTCTTCAGGATGCCGGTGGAGCGCACGTCATTCTCCGACTGGAAGTCCGGCGTCACGCGTAGCCAGCCGATCGCGCCGACGATGAGGCGCGGGATATTCATCCACACATGCTGTTCGCTTTGTTTCGGCGGATGGACGGTCAGTTCGCCGCCCATGATGCCGTGCAGCACCACGACGTTGCCCCGTTTCGCGCCGCGCCGTTGCGCGCCGAGCGCGAGTCTGCGGAGCCGGGCGAGCCGTTCCTCGCCGAAGTAAAGCGCGAGCAAGCGCTCCTCGCCGACCGAAGGGCGTCGCAGGATTTGGGAGAGTTCATCCGCCGATGCCGACTCGAGCCTGTTCAGGAATTCGCGATCGTTCATGAGATTGGTTGCTGGATGTCCTCCCAACTGCCGGTGCGATATGGCCGTGCGGCGTGCGACTTTGCGGCGTGGTTGGGATGGGGTGTTTCACTCGCATGCATGGCCACCACTTTTCTCGTCGGGAGTCTTTTGCCTGTGTGCTCCGAGGGTCAACGGCAATCTTCCCTGTCCGGCACTCTCGGCGCGGGCGGGAGAGTTCCGGGTACCACACGCGGGACGCGTGTGGTACCCGGACCGGCCCCTCCTTGCGCTCACCGTTGCGATTGTCCACGCTCCGCGGCGCTGCATGACGCCCCTCGTCGCCACCATCGTCCTCGCCGCCTATCTGCTCGGCTCGATTCCGTTCGGCCTGATCGTGTCGAAGTCGCAGGGCATCGATATCCGCGAGCACGGCAGCAAGAACATCGGCGCGACCAATGTCTGGCGGGTGATGGGGAAGAAGTGGGGGCTCATCACCTTCGGATGCGACGTGGGGAAGGGCGTGCTCGCGGTGCTCGCCGGCAAATGGATTGCGGCGCATTGGGCGATCCACGTCCCGCTCCCTCACGGCTACGAGCGGATCGACCACCTCGCGGGGGACTACGCCGGGATCGCCGCGGCGATGGGCTGCATCCTCGGCCACAACTTTCCCATCTGGCTGCACTTCAGAGGGGGCAAGGGCGTGGCGACTTCGCTCGGCGTGATCTTCGGCATGATGCCGCTCGCGGCGATCATCGTCCTCACGATCTGGGCGGTGATCTTCAAGGTCTCGCGCTACGTCTCGCTCGCGTCGCTCATCGCGGCGGTGGCGCTGCCGGTCGTAGTCGTGGGGCTGCTTTTTTTCGGCGGCTTGCACGGGTGGGGAAATTTCTACTTCGCCGTCGCGGCCGCGCTGCTCGTGATCCGCCGGCATCGCGGGAATATCGCCCGCCTCGTCGCAGGCACGGAGGACCGATTCGGGACGAAAGCAGGCGAGCCGTAGAGCGAGTGTGCCTTCCAGGCCACTCGCTATCCGAGGCGCGCAGATAGCGAGTGGCCTGGAAGGCACACTCGCTCTACGCCGGCACTTTCATCGCAAAGGCCGGGATGCGCGTGAAAACGCCGTCGCCCGTTTCCGTGGTGCCAAAGAATGCACCCTCCGCGGCGCTGTCCGAGCCGATCACGTGGTAGCTGTTGTACGAAAAATGTTCGCCGGGCTCGAGGCGTGGCGTCTGTCCGACCACGCCGTCGCCTTCGACCACGGTCCGGTTTCCCTCCGCATCGGTCACCACCCATTTCCGGCCTTTGATCGTCACCGTCTCCGCCGAGTCGTTGTGGATGGTGATGAAATAGACGTAAGGGTGCGGGCGTTCCGGCGGAGCGTCGAGATGCGGCATGTGGATGACGCGATCGACCGTGGCGCGGAGGCCGGCGAGTTCGGAGAGTGGGGAGGGCATGGAAGAAAATGCAGAATGCAGAATGCAGAAGTAGCTCGGAATCGGCGGGCGTCATTCTGCATTCTGCCTTCTGCCTTTCCCCTCGTGTTCCCCGTCATCCTCACCATCGCCGGTTCCGACAACAGCGCCGGCGCCGGAGCGCAGGCCGATCTCAAGACGATCTCCGCGCTCGGCGCCTACGGGCTCACGGCGATTACCTGCGTCGTTGCGGAGGCGCCGGGAAAAGTGGGCGCGATCCAGGCGATCGAACCCGCGATCGTCGCCGAGCAGATCCGGCTGAGCTTCGCGGCCTTCCCGATCGCCGCGCTGAAGACCGGGATGCTCCACTCGCGCGAGATCATCGCGGTGGTGTGCGACACGCTGGAGGAATGTTTCGCGAAATGTGAGGCGCGCCCGCCGCTGGCGGTCGATCCCGTGATGGTGGCGACGAGTGGCGATGCGCTGCTGCAGCAGGATGCCGTGGCGCTGTATCGCGAGCGTCTTTTTCCGATGGCGACGGTCGTCACGCCGAATCTCGACGAAGTGCGCACGCTCCTAGGGCGGACGGTGACGAGTGTGGCGGAGATGCGCGTAGCGGGCGCGGAACTCGCCGCGCACTACGGCACGAGCTTCCTGATCAAGGGCGGACATCTCCGCGAATCCGTCGCGACGGATCTGCTCTGCGGGCGCGACGGGATCGAAGAGTTCACCGCGCCATTCATCGAGGGCGTCTCGACGCACGGGACGGGTTGCACGTATTCGGCGGCGATCGCCGCGGGCCTCGGGAAAGGCCTCCCGCTGCGCGAGGCGGTGGCGGAGGCGAAGGCGTTCGTCACCCGCGCGGTCACGCAATTCCTGCGCTGGGAACGCGGTGGCCAGCGCACTGACGCGCTGCATCACTTCGCCCGCATTGCCTCTCACGAAGCGCGTCCATAGTCTCCGCGTTCCATGAAAATCCTCGTCCTCGGAAGCGGCGGCCGCGAACACGCCCTCGTCTGGAAGCTTCGGCAAAGCCCGCGCGTCAGCACGGTGTTTTGCGCGCCGGGCAATGGCGGGATCGCGCGGGATGCCACGCTCGTGCCGATCGCCATCCATGAGCACGAGCGGCTCGTGCAGTTTGCCCGCGAGGAGAAGATCGACCTCACCGTGGTCGGGCCGGATGACGCGCTCGCAGCGGGCATCGTCGATGTGTTCACCGCCGCGGGCCTGCGCATCTTCGGGCCGAATCAACGTGCAGCACAGCTCGAGGCGTCGAAGGTTTTCGCCAAGGATTTCATGCGCCGCCACGGCATCCCGACTGCGCGCTCGGAGAGTTTTTCCGACAGCGGGGAGGCGCTTCAGTTTGCGAAGAAGTCGAGCTATCCCCTAGTGGTGAAGGCCGACGGGCTGGCCCTCGGCAAGGGCGTCATCATCGCGCAGAATGCCGCCGAGGGCGAGGCGGCGATCCGCGACATTATGGAGGCGCGGAAGTTCGGCGACGCGGGCCGGCAGGTCGTCATCGAGGAATTCCTCGAAGGCCAGGAGTGCTCGATCCATGCGCTGGTCGATGGTCGCGGGTATCTGCTCTTTCCGAGCGCGCAGGATCACAAGCGCGCGCTCGACGGCGACGCCGGCCTGAACACCGGCGGCATGGGCACGTTCAGTCCGGCAGCGAAACTGGTGCCGCCGGAACTGGAAGCTCGGATTCGGCGCGAGGTCCTCGAGCCGTTCATCGCCGGCGTGCAAAAGGACGGCATCGATTTTCGCGGCATGCTTTTCCCCGGCCTGATGATCACCTCGGACGGGCTAA
>JBGSYE010000186.1:0-4005 GCA_041751075.1 Chthoniobacteraceae bacterium | reverse complement strand
ACCCGGAACTTCAGCACCGGGCGCATTCTGTGCATCGGGCGCGGACTGCTGCTGAGCTTGCGCGAGATCGGGACGTGCGCGGGCAATCTCGCGATTGAGCTGTTCGGTCAGCGCGTCGAGTTCCGCGCGGGCCTGGCGGAGGGCTTCCGCTTCGTCGCCGAGCACGGCCTCGGCGGCACGCTCGACGCCGCTCTTGAGTTCATTGATTTCCTCCCGCGCCTTTTCCTCGAACTTCTGGGCCTGCTCGTTGAGCCCACGCTGCGCGAGGATGCCGGTCTTCTCCAGCGTCTCGCCCGTCGCGGCCTGCGCATTCTTGCGCAAGGCGTCGTAGAGTTCCTTGGCCAGCAGCGGCTCGGCGGCTTCGGCCTGCTCGCTCACGCGCTTCATATCCTCCGTCAATTCCGTGAGCGCGCCCTGCTGCTTCTCGAGTTGCTGCGCGATCTGCTCGCGCTTGCTGCTGCCGTCCAGCGTCCGCCGCTCGGGCTTTCCCTGCGAGGGCTTGATCTCTCCGGCGAGGGCCTCCTGCTTCTCCGCGAGGTCGCGTGCGTCGGCGCGCATCTCGCGCATTTCCTCATTGAAACGGCCGCTCGTCTTCTTGCGAAACTCGTCGCGCAATTCCTCCAGATTCCGCGCCGCGCGGGTGCCCGAGGCGAGCGCTTGCGAGGCCTTCTGCTGCTCCAGGGCTTCGGCAGCCTGCTGCGCTTCATTGCGCGTCTGTTCGAGCTGCTCGCGCTCCTCCGCAAACTGCGACTGCTGCGGCGACTGCTGCATCTTCTGCTGGGTCTCGTCGAGATCGGCGAGCATCTGCTGCTGTTCTTCGCGCAGTCGCTGGAGCTGGCGGCGGATTTCCTCCTTCTGCTGCTCGGTCTTCGCTTCCTGCAGCGCGGTCTGCAATTCCTTCACGCGCTCATTGATGTCGTTCTGCCGCTGCGCGAGTTCCTTGAGGCGGTTGAGAATGGCGAGTTGCTCCCGCTGCTGCTCGTTCTCCATCGACTCGGCGTCGCGCTTGGTTTCGTAACGCTTTTCCTCCTCCTTCAGTTCGAGCTGATCCATCTCCTGCTGGTTGCGCCGCGCGCCCTGGCCCTTGCCTTTGCTCTTGCTGCGCGTGATCTGATATTCGTGCGCAGCAAGTTTCAACAGCGCGTTGTAGGCCGCCTGCTCGGCGCTCAGCGCGGAGGGAAGCGGCGCGGTGGTGGTCGCGGCTTCGGCAAGTTTTTCCACGGCGGTCTTCATTTCCCTGGTCACATTCTCCATCAGCGCCTGCGACTTCGGGTCTTCGATCTTTGCGGCGAGTTCCTCGGCCTGGTTGAGTGCTTCGCCCTGCGAGTCGCGCACGACCGGCTCGTCCTCGAGGTATTTGGCACTCGGCTTGGGGGCAGGATTGGCCTGCTCGGCACGCTGGAGATTCCACGTTGCGGTGATGATCTGCTTTTGCAGATCGGCCAGCTTCTCCGCAGCGCCGCCGCCACCTCCATTGCCCTCACCTTCCTGCGACTCACCCTGCCGATAGATCTCTTCAAAGGGCCGCACCTCGGCGAAATACATGTCCGTGGCGGTCCGGCGCAATTTCCCATCGGGTCCGGTGTCCTCCGCCCACATGAACCACGAGATGAGCTCGTCCTGCTTCATGCCGAGCTCCTCCAGCTTCAGGAGATGCGCCACCTGCTGCCGCTCGTCGGCCTTCGTCTCGCGGCCAAATTCCACGTCCTTCGCCTCCTGCCCGGCGACGGTGTAAGTGAGGCCGTAGCGCGCAAGGCCGAAGTCGTCCCACACCTCCGCGCGGAAGGCCATTTCCTCGATGGGCGTGACGCGACGATCGCCTTTTGGCGTCGCGATCTTGATCTCCGGCGGACGATTCGGCGTCGCCTCGACGATGAATTGCGCGGGCACCTTGCTCCCGCGGCCATCGGCGTCTTTGAGCCTCAATTCGTAGGTATGGCTGCCTTGCACAGGCAGCACGCGCAGCACCGCCACGGCTTTGCTGGCGTCCACCTCCAGCGGGATCTCGGTCCCGTCTTTGCCGACGAGCACCGCAGATTGCACGGGCTTGTTCAGTTGAAAATCGACGGCGAGCTTCGTGCCTTCCACCGCCGTGACGCGCCGGGTGTCGGCGATCTTTTTCTCCTCGAGCTTGGTGTATTCGGGAAAGCGCAGCGTGGCATCGGCGCGCTCCAGACGCGGGTGCTCGAAGACTTTCACGGTGAAGTCGCGCGTCACTTCGCCGGCATACTCGATCCGGTAGGAAAGCTCCGCATCGACTTCGGGCAGGCCGCCGCCAAAGACCGGATCGTCCAGATTCCGGACCAGCGGAATCCGCTGCGGCGCTCGATTGCGCGGCGTGATCACGAGCGCGGCTTCGCTCGGCACGTCGCGATGAAATTTCGCAAGGACGATGAGGCCCGATCCGCGTTCGACGCTGGCATCGCCCGGCGTCACCGTCACCGCTTCGCCCGTCTTCTCCGCGATCCGCGCTTCGGCTGGGAGGCGTTGCTTTTTCGTCTGATACGAGAGGACGAAGAGGCCGGCGACGAGCACCGCGACGACACTGCCCCAGCTCCACAGGCGCCACGTTGGGACGCTCTCAATCCACCGCGCCTTGCGACTCGCGGCCACGGTGTCCTGGATGACGCGCTGCTGGAGAAAGCCGTACTGCCCCTGGGCATCGGGCCGCTGCTCGACTGCCGTGAGGAGCAGAGCGTGCAACTCCGGGTGCGTCCGCTCGACCGTCTCGGCGATGCCATGGTAGTCGGGCTCCCAGCGATTCGTGCGGCGCGCGACGATCCGCGCGATGACGAAGAGCGCGATGAAAAGCAGCACCGCCGGCACGGCGAAGCGCTCGCGAGTCGCGTAGAGAACCACGGCCAGCAGCGTGAACCCCGCGAGCCACGCCGCCATGCTGCGCAGGTAGAGGAGATTGCGCTGCCGGGCGACCACGGGAGCGAGGGCGTGCTTGAGGAGCGGCGTGATCATACGTGGGATGCGCGATTCAACTCCGGCCCGCCGCTCTCGTCGTAAGGGAACTGCCTGCCCGGAATCACCGGGGTGCTGGAAGAATCAGGTCGCGGCATGGCTGGGAGTGGCGCGCGACAGTCTGCCTGCGATCAGAGTTTCGAGCAACAGGACTCCGAGCGCGGCGACGACCAGCCAGCGCCAGAGCTTTTGCCGCTGCTCGACCTCGATGGCTTCGGCGCGCGACTCGCGCAGCGCGATCTCCGCAGGTGTCGGCGCCACAGCATCCCGCAGCGGCACGCCCAGGCTGGTGAAACGATCCGCCGCCAGCGGCGCGATGCGACTCTCGTCCGGCGCGAGATTCACGACGAAGCGCAGCGTCCCGGGAGTGACGTGATAGACACCGGGCTGGTCGGTCGCGGTGAACATCGCGCCAGCATCGGTCGCCAGCTCCGTCCCGCCGGGCTTCCGCACAGAGAGCGGATTCGGGCCGGGTGGGAGCGGAACTTCGTCACCGATAAAGTACTGCGCCTTTTGCGGCGGGAGATCGCTGCTCTGCTCGAGCAGCGCGTGCAGCAGCGGGACGAATTTCGACGAAAGCGCGAGCTGGCTGTCCGCCGGGAGCCAGCTCGACGCCAGCACGACGACGCTCCCCTTGCCCACCGGCACCTGCACGATCGCCGGATCACCGCTATCGAAGCTCGCGACGATCCGCCCGTCGGTGAACTGCGCTGGATCCAGCCGGCGATATTTCCAAAAGTGGATTTTGGTAAAGTCGCTGAAGCGCGGATCGGCGAAGGGAGTGAAGATCGGATGCCGGAAGTCGATCTGCGCGAGCAACGCGTAGTTCCGCACCGTGGCCTCGGTCACCTTCAGCGCCGGAAGATCGAGCAGGCGTCCGAGCGCCTCCCCGCCGGCAGCCGACGTGAGCGGCACGATGACGATGTGGCCGTCGGTCGCGAATTGCCGCGCGGAAGCCACCGCTGCATCCGAGGCACCAGCGCCGAGCACCGCGAGCTGCGCCTCCTGCAACTGGAATGCGGGCACCGCCACGGG
>JBGSYE010000185.1:0-3157 GCA_041751075.1 Chthoniobacteraceae bacterium | reverse complement strand
TCCCGTGAAACCCGCCGCTCCGGCCGCGCCATCGGCGCCCGGCGCCACTGCGCCACAGGCACCCACACCACCCGACACCTCGGATCTTCCCGCCAGGACCATCGGCGCTTACGACATCCATCATCGTCTCGGCGTGGGGCGCTGGGGCTCGGTGTATGCCGCGGTGCAGACGGCGATCAATCGCCCCGTCGCGCTGAAGATCCTCGATCCCGAGCGCGCGAAGGACGAGGCGCAGGTGCAAAATTTCACCGCCAATGCTCGCGCCAAGGCCAGCGTGCAACACCCGTCGATCCTCGCGGTGTATGAAGCGGGCGAGCAGGACGGCCACATTTTTTACACCAGGGAGTACGTGGCCGGCCGCAACCTCGCGGAAGTCGAAAGCAGCGGGAGCAAGATCGACGAACCCACGGCACTCAGAATCCTGCGCGTAGTCGGTGAGGGACTCGCGTATTTCCAGGCCCAGAATACGCCGCACGCCGCGCTCGAGGCGCGCACCATCTATCTCGGCGCCGATGGCCAGCCGCGCCTCGCGAACCTTGCGTCGCAGGCCACGGAGGAGCCGCAGAGCTTTCATCATGAAGTGCAGACGCTCGGCAAAGTGCTGCTCAGCGTCCTGCCCGCGGCGCAAAAACTTTCGCCGGGCTTGCGCGGATTGCTCAGCCGCATGGTGCAGACCACGGAGGGAAATCCGAAGAGCTTCCAGGCCTGGGCGCCGCTGCTCCATGCCGTGAAGTCGCTCGAGCCGCAGATCGTGCCCCTCGAAGCGGCCAAGATCAGCGCCGGCGATCGGGCCGCCGTCGCCGCCGTCGAAGCCGCCCGCAAGGCCCAGCAGCGCTCGATCTACTTTACCATCGCCAGCGCCGTGAGCCTCGTCGCGCTGGTCGGCTTCCTCATTTGGTTCTTCATGTTCCGCGGCGCCGAGCGCGCGCACGACGAGATGATCCACATCCCGGGCGGCGACTTCCTCTTCCAAGCCGGCGACCCCGCGACGGTGCCCGAGTTCTGGATCGACAAGTACGAAGTCACCATCGGCCAGTACGCCGCCTTCCTGAAGGATCTCGACGAACATCCGCACGGCCAGTACCCGGACCTCTACGAGCGGATCGAGCACCTGAATCAACCGCCGCTCAAACGGGTGGAAGGCGGACACCGCCCGCCGAACTGGCACATCTTCTACCCGCGCGCCAAAGGCAAAATGGAAGTCGCCGGCACCCCGACCTCGCTCGATTCGCCAGTCGTGGAAGTGGACTGGTGGAGCGCCTACGCCTACGCCAAATGGCGCGGGCGCGAACTGCCGACCGAGCAGGAGTGGGAGAAAGCGGCGCGCGGCACCAAGGGCTTCATCTACCCGTGGGGCGAGGAGGCCGATCCAAAGCGCGTGAACTCCGGCGCCGACTACAACGGCGGCAACCCCAATGCCAAGCCCGAGATCGACGGCTACATCCGCTACTGCGACGTGGACAAGCAGGACAAGGACAAGAGCCCATTCGGCGTGATCGGCATGGCCGGAAATGTCTCCGAATGGATTCTCGATTGGCTGATGGGCCCGGACGGGCGGACGGAATTCCCCTTGATCAAAGGCGGCAACTTCCGTGAACCCGACGTGCGCCTCGACCGCCGCATCACCGAACGCCGTCCGGACACCCAGGTCGAGTGGCTCGGCTTCCGCACCGTGAGCCACAGCGCGCCGAAGAAGTAACGCGGACATCTTCCCCACCCCGCCGATGAAATCCCGCCTTCTCCTCCTCGCCCTCGCCGTCCTCGCGATCACGCCAGCCCACGGCCAGATCGGCGTGGGGCTTACCTTGAAGCGCCGCATGTTCGTCGCCCATGAGCCGGTCATCGCCACCGTCACGCTCACCAATACCAGCGGACGCGAACTGCTCCTCGAAGACACCCCCGAATTGCAGTGGTTTGGCTTCCAGGTGAATGGCTCGAGCGAAAGCATCATCCCGCCCCGGAATCCGGATTACGGCCTCGACTCCGTGCGGCTCCAGCCTGGCGAGACGGTGAAAAAGTCCGTAAATCTCAACGAACTCTACGCCCTCGGCGACCTCGGCAGCCTCAAGGTCCGCGCGACCATCTATCTCGCGCCGGAGAAGCGCTACTTCACCTCACGCCCCGTGCAGATCGAGATCACCGATGGCCGGGTCATCTCGCGCCAGGCCGCCGGTGTCCCGGAGGGGATGGTCAATGCCGGAGCCGTCCACATTTTCTCCCTGCTCACCCACTTCCAGGATGAAGGCCGCATCCTCTACATCCGCGTGCAGGATCGCGACGATGGAAGCGTCTTCGGCACCTATCCGCTCGGGCGCCTGATCGATGGCGCGCCGCCGCAGGCCGAGTTCGACACCGGCAACAACCTTTACGTACTGCACCTCATCGGGAAACAGGCGTGGGTGCTCACGAAGATCGGCGTGAACGGGGAATTCATGGGTCAGACCGCGTATAACGCCGCCAAGTCCCGCCCGACGCTCCGCAAACTCTCCGACGGCACGCTCCAAATCATCGGCGGCCGCAAAGAATCCGCCGTCGCGCAGACGCCCGCCGCGCCCCCCGTGAAGCTCTCCGATCGTCCGCCGGGGTTGCCGAGGTAAACGGCCGCCGGATCGCGGAATCCCGATCAGACTCGGCCCGCCTGGACGTGCATCCAGTCGAAATTCCTGGAGCGCCCGAGGCTGCACCAGCCCTCGGCTTCCCAAAATCCCCACCACGCATTGAAAGCCGGCCGCGCCAGCGTCGCGCGCTCGCGGCTCCACTTGAGTTGATTGTTGGCCGGATCGTAGTCGATCGCTATGCCCCAAGCGTGGGTGGACCAATCCGACCCACCGCGCTTTCTGCGCACATTCAGGCAGCCGCCCCAGAGATCGAGCCGCAGGTCGCGGATGCCCTCCTTGCCGTAGTGATCGAGCGTCTTCTTCAGCACACGCTGCACGGAAGCCGCCACCTTCTTGTGACACGTCATCTTCGTCACTTTCGCGCTGGTCTCCCAGGCGATGAGGTGGGTGTAAGGCAGCGTGATCGTGGTCTGGTTCTTTCCCACGGGCCCATAGAAATCCATCAGCTTCGACTCCTTCTCCGCAGGCCAGTGATGCGGATTCGCGGCCGACGGCACCTCGTCGCGCCACGTCGGCGGGAGCGTGCCGTGCGTGTCGAA
>JBGSYE010000184.1:0-4030 GCA_041751075.1 Chthoniobacteraceae bacterium | reverse complement strand
ACTTCTGACCGGTCGATCTCGAGTTCGCGCCGGATGGTTCGCTGTATCTCATCGACTGGCACAACCCGCTCATCGGCCACATGCAACACAATGCGCGGGATCCGAACCGCGATCACGACCACGGCCGCATCTACCGCATTACCTATCCCGGGCGCCCACTCGTCCAGCCCGCAAAGGTCGCAGGAGCGAGCATTCCCGAGCTGTTGGAAAACTTGAAGCTGCCCGAATATCGCACCCGCTACCGCACGCGGCGCGAACTGCGCGGCCATCCCGCGAGCGAGGTCATCCCCGCCGTGAAAGCGTGGGCGGCGCAACTAGACAAGGCCGATCCGAACTACGAGCACCACCTCTGCGAAGCGCTCTGGGCGACATGGGCGCAGAACCAGCCGGATGCCGGTCTGCTCCAGCAATGCCTCACCGCGCAGAAGCCCGAAGCACGTGCCGCCGCCGCGAGCGTGCTGCGCTTTGCCCACGACAAAATCCCGAACGCCACCGCGCTGCTCACGCAGGCCGCGGGCGACGAACACGGTCGCGTCCGGCTCGAGGCCATCGTCGCCGCATCCTGGCTCGACAACGCCCACGGTGCGCGCATCGCGCTGGAAGGACTCAAGCTGCCGCTCGATCGCTGGATGGGACCGGTCACGGATTTCATCCTGAAGCACACGCTGAACGACGACATCACCGCGTTGCAGAAAGCGGACGCGCTCAAGCTGGCCGATAATCCGAACGCCGCGGGCTATCTCGCGGGCACCTTCAAAATCGCGGGCGCACCGGCTTCCGCCGACGACAAGAGTTACGGCCCAACCCGCAAACTCAAAGGTCCCGAGAAGAAAATCTACGCGCTGGGCAAATCGGTCTTCACGCGTGACGCCCACTGCGCGACCTGCCATCAGCCGAATGGCCAGGGCATGCCGAACATCTATCCACGCTCGCGAAGAGCGAGTGGATCGGCGATGACGAGCGGCTGATCAAGAATGGTTACGGCGACTTCATGGTGCAAACCGATGACATCGTGGGCCGCGTCTTGAAGGCATTGCAGGACGGCGGCTTTGCCGACAACACGCTCGTCATCTTCACCGCGGACAACGGCCCCGAGCACTACGCCTACGACCGCGTGAAGAATTTCAGCCACCGCAGCATGGGTCCGCTGCGTGGGTTGAAGCGCGACATCTGGGAGGGTGGCCACCGCGTGCCGTTCGTCGTGCGCTGGCCGGGTGTCGTCCCGGCGGGGAAAGTGAGCGACGGGCTGATCAGCCAGATCGACCTTCACGCAACCATCGCCGCGGTCGTCGGCTACGAACTACCGGCGACCGCCGCTGAAGACAGCTACAATCAGCTCCCGCTCCTCAAAGGCACTGCACCCAGCGCACGCGACGCGCTCGTCCACAACACAAACCCGAATGGTTACGCGCTGCGCCACGGCGATTGGGTGCTCATCGACGCGAAGAGCGGCGCGGTGAGCAAGGTGCCCGCGTGGTTCGACGAGGCGAATGGCTACGCGAATAACGACGCGCCCGGCGAACTCTACAACCTCCGCGACGACCTCGTGCAGAAGCACAACCTTTACGTCGAAAAGCCCGAGAAAGTCGCCGAGCTGAAAGCGTTGCTCACCAAGCTGCGGGAGCGCGGCCAGGTGCGAAAGATCGCGCCATGAAAGGCTTCGCTCCAACCATTGCGTTCGGACTGTTGTGCCTCACGGCGCTGAGCGCGCGGGCCGCCAGCGGAAAGCCGAACATCGTTTTTGTGCTCTTCGACGACATGGGCTGGGGGCAACCGCAGAGCTACAACGCGGGCTCGGCCCTGCGCACGCCGAATCTCGACCAGCTCGCGCGGGAAGGGATGCGGTTCACGGACGCGCACTCGGCGTCGGCGGTCTGCACGCCGACGCGGTATGGCATGCTCACGGGGCGGTATCCGTCGCGCATCGGGCAGTTCGGGGTGCTGACGACTTTTTCCAAGCCGATCATTCCGGCGAGCCGGATGACGGTGGCTTCGCTGCTCAAGCAGCATGGCTATACGACGGCGAGCATCGGCAAGTGGCACCTCGGGATGGATTGGGTGGATGGCAAACCGGGCTCGGAAAAGGAAGCGCCCATCGGTGCGAAGATGACGGGCGGGCCGAATGCGATCGGCTTCGATTATTTCTACGGCTTCACGCATGCGCGGAATATCGGGACGATCATCGAGCAGGATCGCGTGGTCGCGAACGTGAAGGATGTGGAGAACCAGCCGCTGATGATCAAGAAGGCGGTGGAGTGGATCGGCGAACGGAAGCAGGACGAACTGCTTTTCCTCTACTTCCCGATGTGCCCGCCGCACACGCCGGTCGTGCCCGCGCCGGAGTATGTGGGAAAAAGCGGGGCGCAGGATCTGGTGAAGAAGGATCCGAAATACGGCGACTGGGTTTATCAGGGCGACGCGATGCTCGGCCAGATCATGGAGGCGCTGGAGCGCAACAAACTCGCCGACAACACGCTCATCATCGCGACGAGTGACAACGGCGCCGAGCACCGCGCCTACGAACCATTGCGCGAATCGAAACGCAGCATCTATGAGGGCGGTCACCGCGTGCCGTATGTCGTGCGCTGGCCGGGGAAGGTGAAGCCGGGCTCGCTGAACGATCACACGATCTGTCTCAACGACCTGATGGCCACGGCGGCGGAGATCGTCGGTGCGAAAATTCCCGACAATGCCGGCGAAGACAGCGTGAGCCTTCTTTCGGAGTTTCTGGGCACGGCAAAGAACGGTGCGCGTGAGGCGACCGTTCATCAGTCGTCCGCCGGCGACCTCGCGATCCGGCAGGGGCCGTGGAAGCTGGTCTTCCTCAAGAGCGGTCAGCGCGAATTCTACAACATCGAGGCCGATCTCAGTGAGACAAAGGACGTGCTCGCGGCAAATGCCGAGGTCGCCGGGAAGCTGACGGCGCTGATGCAGAGCACGATCGACCGCGGCCGGAGCACGGTCGGCGAGGCGCAGAGGAATGAATTCGAGCTTTCGCTATGAGATGAGCAACTCGGCGTCGGATGCCAACTGCGCCACCCTCAAGCTCGATAATCACGCCTTCGGCACCGACTACGCCATCCGAGTCACTGCGAAGATCGCTGGCTCCAACAACTCCAACGGCGAGATTTTCTACCAGAAGAAATAAGCGCGCCACCGATTCTCCCGAATATGAAATTCCACCTCGCCTCGTTAGTCCTCATTGTCGCCAGCTCGCTGCACGCCGCCGAGCCAGCACCTTCTTCGCCGACCCGCGCCTTCATCGACGACACCGCGCCCGGCTTCCGCGACCTGACCGCGGAGGATTTCACCAAGGTCAACAGTGCGGACGACACCTGGAGTTGGAAGGACGGCGTGCTGCACTGCACGGGCAAACCGACCAGCGTCATGCGCACGGTGAAGGAGATCACCAACTTCGAGATGATCGTGGAATGGCGTCACCTCAAGGAAGGCGGCAACTCGGGCATCTTTGTGTGGGCGACGCCTGAGTCCATCAAGCGGCTCACCGATTCGGGCGAAGGAGGACTGCCCGATGGCATCGAGGTGCAGATCCTCGATCACGGCTACACCAAGCAGTATGAGGAGCGGTTCAAGAAGCCCGCCGACTGGTTCACCACCAACGGCGACGTGTTTCCCGTCCGTGTGGCCAGGATGAAACCCTTCCCGCCGGTGGCACCCAATGGCCAGCGCAGCTTTCCCACCAAAAACCTGAGCAAGGGCGTGAACGAGTGGAACCACTACTACATCCGCGCCATCAACGGCGAAGTGCGGCTCTGGGTGAACGGCGAGGAAGTCAGCGGCGGCACCGAAATCACACCCTCGACAGGCTACCTCTGCCTGGAGAGCGAGGGCGCTCCCGTCCAGTTCCGCAAGCTGCGCCTCCGCGAATTGCCCTGATCCACGTTAGCTAACCTTCCTATCGTTTATGAACAATCTCTCCACCTCCACCATTGCCTGCCTGTCGCTTCATCTCGCGATCCTCAGCGCGTCATTTGCCGCTGAGATCAAGGTCAGCCCGGATCGCGTGAGC